>NZ_JBPQTX010000002.1:0-78617 GCF_051386555.1 Streptomyces sp. URMC 126 | reverse complement strand
GTCCCCCTGTCCCCGCCCGGGGTCCCCGCGGAGGGCGCGGCTCCGCCCCGTACCGTCCGCCCGGCGGTACGGGGCGGCGGGCCGCCGGCTCGGGGGGAAGACCGGCAGTCCTGTCCCGTCGCGCCTAGTGGGACTCGCAGGCTCAGTGTCGTACGGCGGGCGGACCGCTCGGAACGTGTGCGGGGGCCGGTTTCGGGTGCGCGGGACACACCCCGTGTGGAAGGGAGAATTCCGGTTGATGGGGTGAGGGGATGAGGGCGCAGGGCCGGAGACTCCATGGGCGCCGGTCCGACCTCGCCCGCCGCCACCCGGTCACGGCTGGGCGGGCCGGCGCGTCCCCGCATCCGTCCGCGCGTCCGTCCCCGCGTCCGTCCCCGCGTCAGCCCCCGTGTCCCGCGCCGCCGGCCTCCGTCGCCTTGCCGCCCTTCGCCTCCGCTCCCGGGCGGCCCGCCTTGCCGCTCCCGGCGGCGGACCGCCTGCGGCGGCGCCGGCTCGGCAGCCACGCGACGCTGTCGTCGTCACCGACGTACCGCCCGAGCGCTCCCTTGATCACCGAAAGGGCGGCGGGCAGGGCCGCGATGGCGGCGGCCTTGAGCGCGGAGACGTCGGTCAGGTCGAACCCGTCGGCGATGAGCAGGCCGAGGAAGGTGGTCAGGTAGGCGGCGATGGTGCGCTCGGCTATGTCGGCGAGCACCTTCTTGTTCATGGGTCCGTCCGTTCCGTTCGGGTCCGCGCGCGGGCGTGGGGGGGAGGAGGAGGGAGCGGAGCCGGAGTAGCGCTCCGACGACCGCTCTGATGATGTGTACACCACACAAGTGGGGCCTACCGCAAGCGGCGCGTGGGTAGCGATCCGGCGACGCCGCCCGTGACGGCATGGGCGGCCCGTGCCCAAGGAGGTTGGCCGCATGGCCCGTTACGCGTCCCCCGGCTCACCCGACGCCGTCGTCTCGTACCGTCCGCGCTACGACCACTGGATCGGCGGCGAGTACCGTCCGCCCGCCCGGGGCGGCTACTTCGAGAACCCGACGCCGGTGAACGGCGAGCCGTTCACCGAGGTCGCGCGGGGCACCGCCGAGGACGTCGAACGTGCCCTGGACGCCGCCCACGCGGCGGCCCCCGCCTGGGGCCGCACCGCCCCGGCCGAACGCGCGGCGGTGCTGCTGCGGATCGCCGACCGCATGGAGGAGCACCTGGAGGCGCTGGCCGTCGCCGAGTCCTGGGAGAACGGCAAACCCGTCCGCGAGACGCTGGCCGCCGACATACCGCTGGCCGTCGACCACTTCCGCTACTTCGCGGGCGCGTTGCGCGCCCAGGAGGGCAGCCTGTCGGAGCTGGACGAGGACACCGTCGCGTACCACTTCCACGAGCCCCTCGGCGTCGTCGCGCAGATCATCCCCTGGAACTTCCCCCTCCTGATGGCGGCCTGGAAACTGGCCCCGGCCCTGGCCGCGGGCAACGCGGTCGTCCTCAAACCGGCCGAGCAGACACCGGCGTCGATCCACGTCTGGCTGGACCTGGTGGCCGACCTCCTCCCGCCGGGCGTGGTGAACGTCGTGAACGGCTTCGGGGTGGAAGCCGGCAAGCCTCTGGCGTCGAGCCCCCGCGTGGCCAAGATCGCGTTCACCGGCGAGACCACGACCGGCCGCCTGATCATGCAGTACGCCTCGGAGAACCTCCGCCCGGTCACCCTCGAACTGGGCGGCAAGAGCCCCAACATCTTCTTCGACGACGTCTCCGCCGCCGACGACGACTTCCGCGACAAGGCCCTCGAAGGCTTCACCATGTTCGCCCTCAACCAGGGCGAGGTCTGCACCTGCCCGTCCCGCGCCCTGATCCAGCGCGGCCACTACGCGGACTTCCTCGCCGCCGGCATCGCCCGCACCGAGGCGATCGTCCCGGGCCACCCGCTGGACACCGCCACCATGATCGGCGCTCAGGCGTCGAACGACCAACTGGAGAAGATCCTCTCCTACTTCGACATCGGCAGACAGGAGGGCGCCCGCGTCCTCACGGGTGGCCACCGCGCCGAGCCGGGCGGCGAGTTGAAGGGCGGCTACTACGTGCAGCCCACGATCCTCGAAGGCACCAACAGCATGCGCGTCTTCCAGGAGGAGATCTTCGGCCCCGTCGTCGCCGTCACCTCGTTCACCGACTTCGACGACGCCATGGCCCTCGCCAACGACACCCTCTACGGCCTCGGCGCCGGCGTCTGGACCCGCGACGGCACCACCGCCTACCGCGCCGGCCGCACCCTCCAGGCCGGCCGCGTCTGGACCAACTGCTACCACCAGTACCCGGCCCACGCCGCTTTCGGCGGCTACAAACAGTCGGGCATCGGCCGCGAGGGCCACCGAATGATGCTGGACCACTACCAGCAGACCAAGAACTTGCTCGTCTCGTACTCCCCGAAGAAGCTCGGCTTCTTCTAGGGACCCCGAAGAAGGCGCCTGACCTGGACCGCCACCCGTCAGGCGCCTTCCTCGGAGCCACACCCCGCGAAGCCGCCGGCCATGACCCCACCGCCCTCCTGGGCAAAATCCGGCAGGAGAGGGCGCCGTGGCTCCAGGCGCACCCTCAGTCACCCTTCTCCGAGGTCGCCGGTAACGATGGCCGCTCCAGCCGCGGAGGTCGACGACTTCCTTCCGCCAGGCCTGCGCATGCCGTCCCGGGAAGAGATCGCCGGGATAATGATGCCCGACGACAAACCACTCGTCATCGACAGCGAGATGCGCTTGACCTGGGAGGGTGTCGCCGGGACCGGAGGTGTCGTCGGAGACGCCGGCAAGAGGTCCGACATCGCCTGGCCCGGCGCAAAGCCCGGTTAGGCGCGGGCATCCGGCCTCAGCGCATCACCATGCCGCCTTCCCGCCGAACGATCTCCCCCTCGACGCCCGCCGACAGACCAAGGCCCGAATCAGCCACGGGACCCGCGGCCAGGGCGGCAGCAAGCCCAGCGTGAAAGCCGGCGGAGGACGACGTCCTGCTGCGCTCTCGTGGTATCGAAGCGGGCCGCTTCAACTGGGCGTTTGTACCGTGGCGGCTTCGACGTCATCGACTTCGGTCGTGTCGGGCTCCTCCTCCAAACCGGGCGCCGGTCCTTGACCGGGATCGGCGTCTGCGGCGAGATCACCGGACGCGTCCTCGACAGGTGCCCGGTGCGGCAGCACGTAGTCCTGCCCCAGGCCGGCCAAGTGGAGTGGGAGCGGCATGGACAGCGCGGCCGGGTAATCCGGAGGCAGGCGCAGCAGGTGGACGACGGAGGCGATGGCCTGCGGGTCGTCACCTGCCTCCTGATGACAACCGAGAACAGCGATCTCCAGAAGGTCCGGAACCCATCCGGGTGTTCCGGTATCGATGACGAGTTCACCCTTCCGTTTCCCTTGGCGGAGCGGCCGCGGCGCCAGCTTGTCGGCCTCGACGGCGGAAGAACCGAACTGGACGGGCTTGGGCTGGGCCGAGTAGAAGACCCTCCCGTCGTCCGGGCGGCCCGCCGGGCACCACAGCCCCGCCGCGATGCCGTTCGGCCCAGCGCCCGGGTGGACGCCCCACCACTGAGGGGTCTCTCGGCCTCGCCCGGTACGGACACGCACCAGCCTCAGGTCAGGGTGCAGGCGGCGCGCGTCCGCCTCACCATCGCGAATGCGATCGACCTCCGCGCAGCCGTCCTGGAGCCAGGTCCAGTGGGAGCGGGCGTTTTCCGCGTTGACCAGGAGAAGCGTGGGCTCGCACCGGAGGGAGGCACGGATCCTCTGCAGCCATTCCTCGGCACGGCGTCGCTGCTCCGCGCGGTCGGCACGCCAGCTGCGGCGCTTCCGTGCCGGCGCCTCGTCGCGCGGCGCGGGTACCGGAGGCCGTACTTCGGCGAGCTTGGTGAGCCGGATCAGCATGGTCGGGTATGGGACCCAGGCTCCGGCGCCGTCATCGGCATCCGGATCCCACCCCTGGATCCTGGACAGGCCGCCGCCCTCGGGGGTGACCATGACAGCGACCGGGACGTCAGTAGCCCACCGGCTCCGGCTGGTGCGATTCTTGCGCACCATCCAGACAGCGGCATGGCGTAGTCCTTCCGGGACTCCCCTGTCAATCCCGTGTTCGGGATACAGTCGCGCACCGAGCTGACGCAATCCGTCATCCCACGCCATCCGGGCACGGTGCTGCTGGTTGCCGATGGAGTTGTAACCCTTGACCTTCTTGGGCACGGCAAGGAACTGGGTGACGAATCCCGCATCGGCGAATCCCAGGCGCAAAGCGAACTTGGGATCGTGGTCGGTGCTCGCGAAATCGACGGGCCGGTCGATCTCCACCAACGCGAGAGCCGGCACGGTGTCCCCCGGCTCCCCCCGGCCGTCGATGCCCCGAAGCCAACCGGCCGTCTCCTTCCTACGGGCGTGAACGGCTGCCGCCACGACCGTGGCCGTACGACGGACGTCTTCAGGAAACTTCAGGCCGTCGGTGAGGGCGGTCACGCTGCCGTCGGCACGCTGATGAACCGGACGGAAGCAGGACAGGCGGACGACGAGTTCGTCGGTCGTCCATGTCAAGCCGACGGGGTGACCGGCATCGGTGAATTCATAGGCACCCTCGTCGGGACGACCGGTGGTATCGGGCAGGCCGAGCAGGTCCACCAGCGCGGTGATCGCGGTTTCTCTCATGGAGGCGGTCTGCCACACCAAGTGCACCTCGAGCACCGGCCGGCCGTCCGCTCGCGGACCGCCGTAGGAGGCGACCGCGAGAGCGGCGGCCCGGCGACGCTCGCTCGTCCTCCGAACTTCCTCCGCCGCCACCTCGTCCTTCTTCAAGCTTCGGGAAGGAGCGTTGAGGGGGCGGGCAGCGGCCAAAGGCACTCTGTCGTGTGGTGGCATCCGTCGAAGTCCGTCGGGCAGAGCCTGCTCGGCCCACTCGCTGAGCCGAGACACCTGATCCGTCATCAGCCCGGCGGCGACCTCGTGACGTCCCATGGCCGTACGGAAGACGATGCCGGCCCGGGCGCCGTCGGTGAGCCACTTCTCGGGGTCGGTCAGCAAGTCGTCGACGCCGGGAAGTTGGTCGCCGAGGGCGACGCCGCCAAGCATCCTGGCCGGTCCACCGTACGCCCAGCGGTCGCCGAACGCACCGGTGTCACGGTCGCGGTACCGCTCCAATCGGGCGACCGCGAACCGGTCGCTGAGCGGAACGCCGGGGAGCACGGGGATGCGGGGCCGGAGCAGGACGGAGGTTCGGGCCCCGTAGGGCAGATGGACACGGCCACTGGTGCGACTGACCCGTGTCACCCATCGGCGGACGCTCCAGTGGAGATGGAACCGGGGGAGCGGGTCGAAGGGAACGGTGTGCAAGGTGATGTTGAGAACGATGGAAAACCACCAGGTGCCCTTGGCCCGCTCCGGCGCGTAAGGCAGCGGCTGCGAGACCAGTTCGGCCCCTCGGTCACGTGGTCCCCGGGACATGGCGCGGAAGTGGAGCGAGCCCCCTTCGTAGGGGTAGGGGCCGAGGTCGAGGATGCAGCGGGCCAGCCAATCCGGGGCGAGGGCGAACTGGTGGTCGGCTGGAGCGGCCGTTCCTCCCTCGGACCGGTCGCAGGACACGAGTTCCCTCTCGACCGCCTCCCATCGTGGAGGATGGGCGAGGAGTTCCGCCCGTACCTGCCGCAACAACCCCCGGTACTCGGGTTCGGGTCGGATGTCCCGCAGCCAGTGGGAGATCAAGGTGTTGAGGACTTCGGGCGGCAGCGGGTCAGGGATGTCCGCATCGGCGTACAGCCAGAGGGCTGGATCGCCCTCCGCGCGCGTACGGAAGGGGCGTGGCATGACCAGAACGTCGGGAGCGTACGCCTGGATGACCTGTTCCAGGGACCGGGTGGGCGCGGTTCGCCAGGGTTCGGCATCCTGGTCGAGGCCGGCGTTGCAGAGCGTCAGCACGCTGTCGCGCCACTGTTCGGGGAAGGGGAGGGCTCGGTACCGGCCGATGGTGGAGACGCCTCGGTGCTCGGGGAGCCAGCACGCGGTACCGATGTGTCGGTAGTTCACTGGCATGTCGGATCCTTCCTGTGGTTTCGGTTGGCGGTATCGGCTTGGAGTCAGGCGCGGTTGAGATGATCGATCCGGCCGAGCGCCTCATAGAACGGCTGGTACAGGAACCGGGCCACGGCCGCGTCCGTGGCAATGGCCGACTCGGGCCGTCCATCGGCAAGCTGCTCGCCGAAGTACGGGGCGAGTACGGTCCTCAGGTCGTGAAGAAGACCCGCGTTGTGCCGTCGTCCACCGGTCGAGTGACCCGCCGGAGCCGCTGCCCAGGCCACTGCCGGGGCGAACGCCGCATCGATGAACAGCACCCTGGCCGGCACTCCGCCACGTACCAGACGCCCGATGACCTGCCACATGGTGACCAGTTGGTCCCAGGCGAAGGCCCGTTGTTCGAAAGGGCGCAGTGCGGAGTAGGCGTAGCGTCGGGAGAGCAGACGCCGCCATTCCCGGCGAGCCGCGTGACGCAGGGCGTGACCCGCCTGGTCCAAGCTCTCGGCCTTGAGCACGAGGTCGGTGAAGGTGGAGGGCCCTCCGAGGTCATCGTCACGTGGCTGGTCACGGACAAAGCGGGTGATCCAGTCGTTGAGGGCGTAGACCGACAGCGAGATGTCGTCCGGGCGCGGGTGTGGACGTGCCAGGAAGACCGCGGTGCCGAAAGCCGCCTTCCCGGCCGAGTTGAGGATGTTGTGACCGCGCTCCACGGCCATCAGCGGAGCAACGAGGATCTCGGCCTCCGGATCGTGGGCGAAAGCGGCGAGGTCGCCGCGGCGGACGGTGGTCAGCAGAGCCGGCCCGTCGACGCCGGGCAGATGCCCCCGGTCGGCATCGTCCGGGACGAGTACACGGACGCGCCCCCTCCATCGTTCGGACCGCTGCCCGTCGATCGTTTCGGCGACGGCGTAGGCCTCGGAGTAGCTGCCCACCAGGATCAGGAGGCGTCGTCGGTCGTCTTCGGCAATGCGGGCGAGCTCTTGGTCCAGGACACTTCCCGCTCCGCCCGCACCGGGCTGGGCCAACCGCTCGGCCATGGCCCGGGCCTGGGGAATGCGCGCATCGAGCCGCGTGCCCGAGAGCCGCATGGGCTCCCCGGCACGGTCGTAGAGGAAGTGCGTGGCGAACCTTGTACGTGTGACGCCGTCGAGGGATGTTTTCGACGGCATGAGTACGGCGCCGACGGGGGTCAGGACATGTGCTCGGGTCGACTCGCCCGCCCAGCTGGTTCCCGACATCAGGACGACGTTGGGGCCGGGACGTCCCCGCTCGCGATCTTCACCGATGGCCGTCAGGGAGAGCAGGAGTTCACGGCCGACCCCCGCGCAGCGGAAGAAGCGCAGGGTGCCAGTGGTGCGGCCGATGTCGTCGCGGGTGTCCTCGTGTGGCTGGTACTGGTAGCCGAGGACGTTCCCCATGGGCGCCTCGGGGATGACGGGGGCGTAGTCGAGAGGGGCCCGGCGAGCGAGTTCCTTGCCCTGCCGGTCCAGTCGGAGGGCCGCCTCCACCGAGGGCCACAGGTGGATGAGTCGATCCAGGCGCTGATGGAGCACGGAGAGGAGTAGGACGAACTCCAACCGGTCACAGGTGGTCTGCCGCCATGCTTCGCGCAGGCCCGGCGATAGTGCGTCGACGACCGGCGCCCCGTCCACGAGGGCGTCCAACAAACCGCCGATCCGACGACGGACGTCCGCGGGGGCCAGGGTGTGCAATAGGGCCTCCGCCGCGTCGGACAGAGCTCTCGTACGAGGATCTTCGAACTCTCCGTCGCCCAAGGGGTCGTCCCGGAAGTCGTCCAGGACGGCGGTGATCTCGGCGCGTCGGGGATCCATGGGACGCACGCTGACGGTCCCGTCCGCCCGGCTGCCCGACTCGTCTTCGGGGTCGTCCTCGTAACCTTCGTAGAGGTGTCGCTCGTCCTCTGCCGAAGGTTCCGCCGGGTCGGGATCGGCCGAGTCACACGGTGGTTCGAACCATTCCGTGATCAGTTTCTCCTGGAGGGCCCAGGGGCTGAAATACTCGCGATCCACCCAGTCGCACAGGTCGCTGTCGGCGATAAGCCGCCTGAAGATCCGGTCGGCGGCGATGACGACCACCGAGAGCGCCGCGTTCCACTGCTCCACGTCCCGATCCGTCAGGAGGAGCCTGCCGCGTCGGCTCAGTTCCTCGATCTTGTGGGTGTGGACCTGGTCGAGCCATGACTCGGTCCCCGGTCTCACCAGGGTGGCGGAAGGCGCGAAAAGTTCGTCGAAGCGCATCTGCACAGCATCGGCCTCGTCGACGAATACCAGGTTGCTGCGGTGGCACGCGAGTTCCAACTGGCGGAGCCGTTCGTCGTTGAGGTGCGAGGGGACCGGGCTCTGTACCAGACTGGACGGGTTGGCCACCCAGATCAGCGCGTCGACCTGGTGGCGGGCCGCGCGATGGCGCGGGCAGAGTGTCCACAGCGGGCAGCCGTGTGGCGTGGCAGTGACATCGTCGCTCCACTCATGTTCGATCGCTCGCCGGGGCTGGGTCGCCCTCATGCTCGGGGGGCGCCAGACCTCCGGCAGGGTGCTGGTACCGCCTTCGCCTCCAGACTCGACCTCCGGCCCCGGTTTCTCGGGGTGCAGGCGGGTGCAGGGCGCGTCGGAGTAGGCGAGGGGTTCGGCCGACTCGGTGCCTCGCAGGGCGTCGGCGACGCAGACGGTGCTCAGATTGTCGAAAGCGGGGGCCTGATGGTCCAGGAGGTTGGTCTGTCCTCGTGAGGCAAGTCGCCGATGCAGCCGTTGCACATGGGCCTCTCGGGTGCTGACGCCGAGCACCGGAGCGGCCGGGATTCCTAGTGCGTCGAACATTTCGCACAAGCGGAGTTGTTCGGCTGCGTCGCCGACGACGAGTGTGCTGCGCATACCGCGTCGGGCCGCGGTGACGGCGGCCAACACCATGAAGGTGCTTTTTCCCGCACCGACCATGCCGGCCAGGTGCAGGGTCCCGTTGAGGACGATCGACCTGCTTTCGGTGAAACCGCGCCCATCCGGGTTCCGGGTGGCGAAGCGTACCTCGGAGAGCCGCTCTTCCCAGCCCCCCGGCCGCTCGACACCCTCGTCACGCTCCACCTCGTCCATCCAGCGCGCCGTGGCCAGCAGTCGGTCCAGATGAAACTCGACCGGCCCCGGCGGGAAGGGCGGACCGGCGGCGAGGTCATGTCCCTCGGCCTCCGGCACATCCCGCAGTAGCTCCGCCGGGAAACGGACGGAAGTCATGCGCTTGCGTTCCTGGAATGCACTGCGGCCGGCAGGCGCACGAGGCAGGGAGCGGCTGACGAATCCGGGGATTCGAGCGAGGGCGTCGTCGTAGCACGCGATCCGGTCGGCGGCCACCATCGGGTCGATCCGACGGGGCGAGGTTCGCATCCCCGGTTCGGGCAGCCGGTAGGCACGCAGGCGGTCCGGTACGCGTCGATACCGGGCCAGTGCCTGACGCCAGGCGTGACTTCGCCGCAGAGGCCAGAGCAGATGTCGGCCGGCAAGGAGGGCCGTTCTGTCGCTCTCACCGTTGACGAGCCCTGCGACTTGGGCGTAAGGGTAGCCGCCCAGGAGTACGTAGGCGCTCTCGGCGGGCTCGTCCGGGGCAATCCTTTCGAGGAGACGCAGGGCCAGTTCGACCTGACAGAGGTGAGCGGGCTGGAAGCCGTCCAGACCGGGCGCCTCCTCCCATCTCTTCTTCAAGTCGCGGACGATCTCCTTGTGCCATTTCTGACGTTCACGCATGCGGGGCTCCGTCTTGGAAGGTTCGGTGCCCGGCGGTGTCGGCACGGCCACACGCACGGTGCGCGCCCAGGGCACGCAGTCGAGCCTGAGCGCGAGAGACCAAGGCCCGGTCGGTGAGGAGGGGCAGCGCAGCCGCACGGGCGGGCCGGGAGCGACCGAAAGCGGCCAAGTAGCCGGGCCGGGCGGCGACCCGATGTTGGGGCACCACCCAGAACGAAGCGTCGTGTGGCGGATCGGAAGGCACCGGTCGGGCCGACCGGCCCAGGAAGACGGGGTGCGCCCAATCCTTGACGTCAACGGCCCATCGATGCCCATCGGGGAAAGTGACGAGCAAATCGTAGGCGTCGTATCCCGGCCACATGCGTACATCGAGGCCGAGCGCGAGGAGATCCCGCTCAAGGTCGGCCTCGGCTCGTCCCGGTCCGGTGACGAACTGCCGAAGGGGTCGTTCGAGCTGATACAGCCGCCCGGTGGCCGCTTTTTCCGGCCGACGGCCTACCGGGGCCGGCCCGAGCCGGCGGCACCGATCCCGCTCGCACCACCACGAGCCGTCCCGGACGGGCGCGAGCAGGGTGAGGCACCGCTTGCATACGGCGTAACGGCCGTTGCGGAGATAGCTGTCCGGCACTTCCTGGTAAATACGGAGGACGAGCTCGTAGACGGGCTCCAGAATCAGGTCCCCGCCGAGAGCGGACAGTTCGGCGGCGGTGAGTACCGGACGCCTCACGAGAAGCCTCCGGAACTCTGTGTACGCCTCCTCCTCTCCATACTCGCGGCACAGCTTGAGAGCGGTGTCGACGACCACACGGTCGCGGAACCGGGCGGCATTGTCCGGGCAGCGCTCGGCCCATTCATGACAGAGGTCCCCGGGCCGGCCGGATGCGGGGTCGAGGAGAAGGTCGTGCGGACCAGCGGCGTCGGGCGGCAGATCGATCGGCCATTGGACGAGGGGCACCGTGCGGCAGCGCTCGATCAACTCGGCGAGGGATGCGGGTGGGTCTTCGCCGCGTACGAGGCAGGCAAGCACGGTACGGTCCAGTGCTCGTTGAGCTTCGACCGGGTACGGCAGGGTGAACGCCTCCAGGTCGGTGGCGTCCTGCAGGAGAAGCAGTCCCTGTGCGAGAGTCCTCAGCAGCAGCACCCCCTCGTGCGCGGCCCACTGTTCCGTCGGCAACGGCAGGCTGTCGTCCGCTTCGGTGGAACCGAAAGCCGTCACTCCGCATCACCGCGGTGAACGCCGTTCAAGCGGCCCGTGGCGCACCACCGGTGCACCTCGCAGGAAGCGCAGCCGGTCTCGGGCCGCGGTTGCGCCAGGTACGAGCGGTCGGCCGCCCAGCCGGCGATCGATGTCTGCAACTCCGCACGAGCCCTCGCCACGGTGCGCGGGTCGTGGGGATCGAGCTCTTCGAGGCGGCTGCCGTCGGGGCGCAGGATCTCCAGCTCGACTCGGGAGCGACGTTCGTCTCCACCGAGAATGCCTTGTCGGACCAAGAGGACGGCGAGTGCGAGCTGCGGATATCGACTCATCAGCCCGTCAGGCGGAATGTAGGAGCCAGTGGTCGTCTTCGTCTCTCGGACCACCATGCCTCCCCGGTCGGAGTAGACCAGGTCACAGTCCGCGACCACCAGCACGTCGGCCCGGGAATCGTAAGCGACCAGGCGGCGTTGCGGCTGGACGGCCTCGCGGTCCGGCATGCCGTCGAACGGACAGTGGGCGCGGTGCCGGCGAATCATGGCCAGAGCCTCGGGCTGCTCCGCGTCCTCGAGTTCGGGCAGCCCGTCGGGGAGCGGCACGACACGGCAGGGGGTGTGGGCAGGATCGGCGTGCCGGGCGTTCAGCCAAGCGTCCACCGCACGTCCACGTCGGATGGCGGTGTTCTCGGCCCGGCCGTCGCGGAGCTTGAGGACTCTGGTGGTGTGGTAGCGCTCGGGGCAGTCCCCGTACACACGCAGATCGGTGACGGAGAGACCGCGCCGTTTACGGGGTACCGCGTCCACGCCGAGCAGCCCGGGCACTTGAGGGACCGCCCGGCAGACGGGCAGAGCCGCGCAGCGCACGCAATCCCGGCCCGGGCGGGCATCCCTCCCCTCGACCACCGCCACCAAGGCCGTCTCCACCCCGGCCTCTTGGACGCGCCGTTCGGCCTCTTCCGCCGTCCAGTCGACGACTTCGGTCGTGCCGTCGAGCAACCCGACGCCGACGATACGCACGCGCTGTGGCCTGGTCCGTGGCCAAGGAAGCGGAATGGCCGGCGCGTCGAAGGGGGTACGGGAAGGGACGCCGTTGAGCAGAACATCGGCGACCGCCGCGATCTCCACGTCGGGTCGATCGCTTTTGACCGTTCCCAGGGACGGAATCCAGATCTCGCGTACAGCCCCGTCCTCCGAAGCGTATTGTCGCCCCCACACGGTCTGCTCGTACTGCGTCGCACCGCGTGCGTCGGGCTGCTTCAACGCGTCCACGACCACCCAGGCGGGGATGACGCGCCGGAGCGGCGCGCCCTCGGCGCTCCGCCGAGCCTCCACCGCCGTGCGCGCGGCCAAGTAGATTGCGGCGGCCTCGCGGGCCCAAGCGATGTGGACGGGGGTGCACTTGCGGAAGTTCGCCGAATCCGCAGCGGCCTCCTCAAGGCTCCTCCCCTCGCACTCAACGGCGTCCAGCAAGGCGAAGAGCGGGTTGAATGAGAAGTCTTCGACGGGCTTGGCAGGGAGCCGTCCGGCGGCCTTGATCAAGGGCCGGGCACGCAGGGCACGCCCCAAGGGACAAGCATCCGGTTCCGGGCGCAGCAGTGCGGGACCGACGCGAAGGACGCGGCCGTCTCCGGTGGTGCCGGGTGGCTTGGGGAACACGGCATGACTCCTTCCCGCCGCACGGCCCGCCGGGCGACTCCTGGGTCTCGCAGTATCTGAACTATGGACGTGAGTGTGAGCAGAGTCAAGAGATGCAATGCGAGATCGTTCGCTTCCGCTACCCTTGTCGCCCAGCGCTGATCACGAGGAGGGGGAGAGGCCCGCATGGACGGCGGCGATGTCATCGAGGGGCGTTTCAGGATCGATCGCCCGCGGGGCGAGGGCGGGATGGGCGCGGTCTTCCGCGCCGTGGACCTGACCGACGGCACCGTCGCCGCCCTCAAGTTCCTGGTCCCTGCCGCGGCCCGATCCGCGCTGGACGGCTGGCTGGTCCCACCCACCCACTCGGAGCTGCAACGGTTCGACCGCGAGCGCCGGCTCTACGCACTCCTGGGTGGTCCAGGGGTCCCGCGGCTGCTGCATCACGGCCGCTACCGGCGCCGGCCCTACATGGCGTTGCAGTACATCGACGGTCTGAATCTGAGGGAGTTTCTCGGCAAAAACCGCCCGGGCATCACCACATCGGTCTGCGTCATGGTCCAGCTCCTGCGGATCCTCGACCGAGTGCACCAGCACCCCGACGGCGCGGTACACCGCGACGTCAAACCCCACAACATCTTGCTGGAGCGCGAAGGCGGCCTGCTCTACCTCGCCGACTTCGGCATCGCTCTGCCCACCGATCCCCACGCGACCCGCTACACGGAGGGGGCCACGCCCGGCACCATGGGGTACATGGCGCCCGAAATCATCAACGGTGAGAAGAACCCCACCGGCGCCGCTGACGTCTACGCCTCCGGATGCCTCTTCTTCGAACTTCTGACCGGGCGTCCTGTTTTCGAGTGCTCGGACAACGCCTTCAAGTGGAGCCGGGCCCATCTCCACGAGCGCCCGCCCCGGCTGGACCACGTCCTTCCCAGCGCTCCGGGGCTCCTCGTCGAACTGCTCGACGCCCTCCTGGCCAAGGACCCCGAGCGGCGTCTCCCGCCGGCCACGGCAGCCGACCTCCTCCACCCGCTTCTTCCCCAGCCCGGCGATCCCGCCCCGGCACCCACTGTGGATCCCGACCCGTCCCTGCCCTTCCGCTGTCCGGCGCGGGTCACTGCTCCCGAACCGCCGCCCCCCGTGCCGCGGAGCAGCCCTGCACGGAATCGGCGGTCGTCGGGCACCGTGGACCGGGCCGGGCTGCAGAGCTCACTGCGTGCCGCCCATACCGAACTCCACGGCTTCGGCGCCGCGGGAGGGCCGGCCATCCGCCGCCTCACGACCCTGTTGCTCCCCGCCCAGAGTCGATGGGGCCGCTTCGACCACGACGTGATCACTGCACGCATCCTCGTTGCCGACCGGCAACGGCTCGAAGAGAACTGTCCGGCGGCGGGAAAGGATTACCGCGACGTGGTGCGCGACCTGGTCGGCGTCACCGAGCCCGGCACCCCTGCTTACGGTCAGTTGCTCGCCGCCCGTCTCGGGGCCGCCGAATGCCTCTTGGCACAGACCGATGTGGAGCGCGTGGACGACGTCCTCAGCACGTGGACGGAGTGCGCCGACGGGGTGCGCGAAGTCCTCGTCGGCCCACTCCTCGGGCGGGACCACGTGCTGGCCCGCATCCGGGAACTCGGGCAGGAGATCGCCGAGTGCGGACACCGCTCCTGCGCCCACCCGGCGGCGGTGGCCGCCGTGCTGCAGGGCCTACGGGATCTCCCCGCGGGCTGAGCCCGACGGGTCAGCGCTGTCCCAGCCGGCCGGTGGCCAGCAGGGCGGCGAGTCCCGACGTCAGTTCCTCACCGACTGCTCCCAGCTCACCCAACTCCCGTTCCAGATCCACCAGTCTTCGGTGCACTTCCCCGTACGCCCGTTGCTCCTCCAAGGGCACACGCGGTGCGTTGAGTCGGCGGATGTCCACGCGGGAGGCGTTCGACGAACGGGTACCGGCCCGCCGAGCGTTGGACCTCAGCCGGAGGCACGCGGCGAGGAACCACGGATCGAGCCGCTCCTGATCGACCCGAACGCGGTGCAGATGGGGGCCGAGCCCCCGGGGCACGGGGGACGTCTCGACCCATGCGTCGAAACTGTCTACGGCTGCGACGACAACCACGTCACCGAACGAGGTCAGCGGCAGCCGCCCTTCACGATCGGCCCGTTCAGCGTCCTCCCGGTCGAGCCACAGCCCCTCCCCCGGCTCCGGGGTCGCCAGAACCGTGAGTAGTTCGACCCCGTCCTCCGGTACGTCGCCCCGCCGCAGCAGTCCTTCGGGGACAGTCGCGCCGGAAGCGATGTCGACCGCCTTGGCAAGTTCCAGTTCGGCCAGACTCACGCTGCCGTGCACAGGGGGAGTTTCGGCAACCGCCAGCGTCCGCAACGCACCGGACGTGTCGCGCGCCGCGAGCAGCCCTCTGTCGAACCGGGACCACAACCGGCGTAGGTCCACGTCCCGCACCTGGTGGGCAGTCGCCGCATGCCGGGCCGGGGTGAGGTCGGTCTCCTCTCCGAGCAGGTCCGTCACCGGCACGGACACGCTGCCGGGCGGGGTGCCGCCCTGTAACGCGAGCAGCGTTCTGTCACGTACGGCGTGCCAGTCAATGGCCGAGGGGCGGGAGGCCGTGGACACAGAAGAGGTATGCCGGCAGTCGGCCGTGTCCACGAGTGTCACCGTGGACCGGGGCCGTGCCGGAGGGGCGGTCAGCACCCAGACATGGAGTCCGACCCCGTATGGCGGTGCGGCGCCAGCGGGCAACGCGATCACTGCGCGGATGACTCCGGCCCTGAGCAGTCCCGCCCGGATGCGTCGCCCGGCCCGCCGGGCGGCGACACCCGGCGGCAGGAGCAGCACGGCTACGCCCCCGGCGCGCAGCATGGACAGAGCATGTTGAACCCAGGCCAGTTCGGATTCGGTGCGCGGTGGCTGGCCGAACAGCCAGCGCCGGTCGGTGGCCAGTTCCTCGTGCCCCCAGTCGCGCTCGTTGGCGGGCGGGTTGCAGAGCACTACGTCGGCCGGTTCCGCATGTGGCCCGGCCCCATCCCGCAGGGTGTCACGGGTGGTGACGACGGGACGGAGTTCGCCCGCTTCCAGAGCGAGCCGTGCTTCGGCGACCGCAGCGACGACCGGGTCGCTGTCATTGCCGTGAAGACTCCACTCGCCGCCATCCGACGCATGCGCACCGGTCCGGCGGTCCGTGCCGTCCGGTCCCGACCACCGTCGGGCCGCCGCCAGGAGCAGCGTACCGGTGCCGCACGCCGGATCGGCGACGGTCGTCACGGCATCAGCGCCGCGCGCGACGGCGGCTATGTCGGCCATCAGGGCACCAAGGGGGGCGGGAGTGGTGGCGATCTGTCGGACGTGAGTGCCCAGCCACCGGTCGAGCAGAAACCGGAAGGTCTCGATCTGTCCCTCGGTGGCGGCCAGCCGCGCGGCCTCATCCACGAGTCTCCGCTCCGCCCGGTCCAGCGGACGGTCCGGATCGGTCGCCAAGCCGCCGAACCGTGCACCCAGGCCCGCGACGACTCGACCCATCCGATCGCGATCGGCGAGATCCTCCACGCGCGGCCACAGCCGTTCCAGCGCCCCCGCAGTCGGCGAAATCTTGTCGTGCCGCTTCAACCAGCCCTCCACCTCAGAGAGGGCGAAAAGCGGACTGGCGTCCGTCCCCCCGACCGGTTTGGGGAAGTCAGGGTGCCTACGCCGCCAGTTGCTCACCGCGGCCCGTCCGACGCCTGCCAGACGGGCGATCGCCGCCAAGGTCACCGACACCCGGTCCGTATTCTGGGTCATGTCACTCCTCCCGGAACGGCAGGTGCCATAGGTCGTTGTAATAGTGCACGGCGCACAATCTGTATCTTGACTAAGTTTTCACTCTACCGATTTCTCCGCCAAGGCGCATCCACCGTCCGCATGCCACTGTGTGGCGAAGGGATCAGGCACTGAGCTGAGCGGTTCGGCCGGCCGAACAAGCGAGCAACGCCACGCCACGCGGCGGTGTCGGGGCTCGTGGGTTTCTGCGCAGGCACTGTTCTTCGGAACTCCCGACGTGAGTTGGGATCGCGTTGCCGGAGGGCGGTGGGGTAGGCCGGAGAAAGCGCACCGAGCCCAACGGGGCTCCCTCGCGCGCGCCGCCCCCCGCGAACTCACCCGTGCCGTACGGCGGTCGCTGCCATGGCGCGGCGCGAACGCGCGTGTCGACCGAACTCGGCGCCCGTGACCGAAGACGGCGCGTCCAAGCAGCCGCCCGTGCCATCCTGTGCCTGTTCCTGCCGGCCGGCGCACCACCGGCCGCGGGCCCACCGGGCGTGGCCTCGGTCCGTCCGGAAACGCGACTGGCCTGGTAGCACACGCCCGGCGGCCCCTTCCTCCGACCCCGAATCTTCCACTCGGCCCCCGAGGCCGGACCGCGCGGCAAGTACCACAACGCGAATTCCTTCGCCTACAACCCGCGCGAGTACCCGGAACTGGAGCGCTGCGGAACTCGTCATCTCCTACAGCGTCAACAGCATCGTCCCGGAGAACGTCACCCTCACCCAGTCCGGCCGCTGACGACCGGCGCGCTCGGCCGGGCCTGGTGGAGGCTTTCCGCGGCGACCCGCCACGTCCCGCGTTGGGGTCGCTCGACACTTCACGATGAACATCACAGCTCGCGAGGAGCGTCAGGCCGACGCGAGAACGCCGAAGACGGTAGCGGCGATCACGCGTCGCCCGGCGCGGTCCGCCCCTCGTCGACCGGTGTCGGGGTGGCCAGGACCAGCGGGCGTCGGTGAGTTCGCGCGGGGCCGCCGGGTTGCGCCGGGTCTCGGCGACGCTGACGAGGGCGGCCGGACCTCCCGGGAGGCGGGGGCTCCCGGCGGGGGGACTCGGCTCAGAGGCGGGAGGCTGTCGTCGGTACGGGTTCCGGCTCCTGGGGCGTGGAGTCCGGCGGGCGGAGGCGCTGGAAGCAGGTGACGGCGGGGGAGGTGACTGCCGTGGTGACCAGGGCCACCAGCACCAGCATGGTGAACAGCTCCGGCCCGACCACGCCGAGCTCCAGGCCGATGGAGAGCATCACCAGCTCGGTCAGGCCCCGGCAGTTCATCAGCGCCCCGATCGACATGGCCTGGCGCCACGGCTGACCGCACGCCAGCGCGGCACCGGCCGCCCCGCCCCACTTGCCGAGGACGGCGACCGCGAGCAGCGCTCCTGTCCACAGCCACTGCACCGGGTCAGCGGCCAGGGTTCCGATCTCCGTGCTGAGTCCGGTGTGCACGAAGAACAGGGGCAGCAGCACCGGGACCACCACGGCACGCAGCCGGGCGGACGATACCTCAATGCGTCGGTGGCCGCGCGGTGTGACCACGCCGAACAGAAAGGCACCGAACAGCGTGTGCACCCCGATCAGGTCCGTGGCCAGCGCGGACAGGCTGAGACCGGTGAACAGCAGAACCAGGACCACCCCGTCGCCGACCCGGTCCGTCCGGCCCCTCGCCCACCGCGCCAACAGGGGACGGACCACCAGCAGCATGGCGGCACCGAAGGCCACGGCGAGCCCGGCCGCCGTCAGGGCATCGAAGGGCGACCCGGCCGTGAAGAACGCGACCACCAGCGCCAGCAGACACCAGGCGGCCACATCGTCGACCGCCGCGCACGCCATGGCCAGCGCGCCAAGCGGAGTCCCGTACAGACCGCGGTCCACCAGGATCCGGGCCAGCACCGGGAACGCCGTAATGCTCATGGCGACCGCCACGAACAGCATGAACGGCAGGAAATCCACGCCGTCGGGCGCAAGTCGCCCGTACAGCGGGAAGGCCAGCAGCGCGCCCAAGCCCAGGGGGAGCAGCATGCCCGCCTGGCTGACGGCCACGGCGGCCCGCGAGTTGCCACGCAGAGCCCCGAGGTCGAGCTCCAGGCCTACCAGGAACATGAATGCCAGCAGGCCGAGCTGTCCCAGCACGGAGGTGTACGGCAGGACCGACTCGGCGAACAGCCAGTGCTGTGCCTCGGGCCAGAGCCAGCCCAGCAGAGAGGGACCGAGCACGATGCCCATCGTGATCTCGCCGATCACGGGTGGCTGCCCGAAGCGTCTGACGAGGCTCGCACCGGCCTGGCAGGCCACGATGGCGGTTGGGACGGCGACGAGCAGGGCGGGCATGGCTTCAGCCGCGGACACCGGCGGCTCCTTCGGTCGGTACGGAGCGGGACGGCAGCGGCGTCGCCGGCGGTTGCGGCAAGGTGGCCGCGGCGGACCACCGGGCGTATCGGCGCAGGCCGTAGAGAAGGGGCTGTGCCGAGGGCCGGACGTTGACGCGGCGTGCTTCCGCGAAGACCGCCGTGTGGTCGCCGAAGACGGCGGTCTCCACGACGGTGCAATCGGCGACGGCATGCGCGGACGAGGTCAGGTGCGGGCCACCGGCCCCGAGGGGCATCCGCCACCGGGTGCGCTCGAAGCGGTCGGGCGCTCCGGAGGCGAAGAGGTCGGAGGTTGCCCGGGCCCGCTCGTGCAACAGGTTGAGGGCGAACTGTCCCTGGTCGACCAGCGCCCGCAGGGTGGGGCTCGCCGTCCGTATGCACACGACGAGAGTGGGCGGGGCGAGAGCGACGCTTGCCATGGAGCTGCATGTGAGGCCGCAGGGCCGGCCGTCGGCGTCGAGAGTGGTGACTACGGTGACACCGGAGGGGAACGCGGCCATGAAGGGGCGCAGATCCGCCTCCCGGAGGGCGACGGCGCCTTCAGCGTCGTCGCCCTCCGGGGTGTCCGGGTGCGGAGCGAAGTCGGGCATAGGTGACTCCCTGTGGATGACGATGCAGTGCGGCCCGGCAACCGGCTGACTACGCCGGGCGCCGGGCCGTCGGACCCGCGGCGACGGCCGGGTCCCCGGGGGCGCCACCGGTTTCTCGCGCCGGAGTGCTGCGGTGCCGGGCAGGTGAAGGGCTGATGGGATGGCCGTGCGCCCGATGAGCCCGGCCCCCCCTCGGGGGCGGCCGGGGGCCCAGGCCGGCTCAGCCGTGCAGTCGCTTGAGGTACTCGTAGGCACTCGGCAGCGTCTCCAGCAGGTTCTGCTGCTGGCGTTTGACCGTCTCGAACAGCGGCTCCGCGCCCGCCACCGACTCGGGCTTGTACGCCAACGCCGGAAGGGGAGCGTCGGGCTCCAGCCCCATGCCCGCGAAGATGCAGTAATAGCTTCCGTTGGTCCAAAAGTTGCGGAATTCGGCCTCGAAGTTTCCGTAGTACGTCGACTCGTCGGTGATCGGCGAGTTGATGGGCAGGCCCGCCCGGTAGGCGGAGATCTTCTGCTGGATGTTGTCGGGGAGGGTCAGCTTCTTGTTCGCCTGCCAGAACGGGGTGTCGTCACGTGGCGCGTAGAAGAAGTGCGCCTGGATGAAGTCGCGGGTGTCGTCGAACATCGCCTCGATCTCGCGGTTGAAGCTGTCGGTCAGCCCCTCGTTGAAGGTCTTGTCGGGGAAGTGCTTGGCCAACTGGTAGATCGCAGCGGTGATGAAGTAGATTCCGGTCGACTCCAGCGGCTCCAGGAAGCACGACGACAGGCCGATGCTGACGACGTTCTTCACCCAGGCGCGACGGTTGCGTCCGACACGGAACCGGATGTGGTTGAACGACATCGTTTCGGGGTCGAGGCCCCACATGGCCGCGAACTCGGCCGTGGCCTCGTCCTTCTCGGTGAACTTGCTGGAGTAGACGTAGCCGGTGCCGAAGCGCCCCAGCATCGGGATCTTCCAGGCCCAGCCGGAGGACATCGCGATGGCGGAGGTATACGGTTCCACGCCGCCCGCCTCGTCGTCGTGCGGAACGGCGGTGGCGACCGCGCTGTCACACAGCAGGTGGTCGCTCATGTCGACGAACGGCTCGGCCATCGCCTTGTTGATCAGCAGTCCGCGGAAGCCCGAGCAGTCGACGAAGAGGTCGGCGTCCAGCTCGCGGCCGCTGCGGGTGCGCAGGGCGGTGACGTAACCGCGCGCGTCCTGCCGCACCTCCGTCATCTCGTCCTGCACGTGGTGCACGCCCTGCTTCTCCACGGCGAAGCGGCGCAGGAAGTCGGCGACGAGCTGGGCGTCGAAGTGCCATGCATAGCGGGTGGCGGAGCGGCCGTCGAGCCAGCGTGGCGCCTTCATCGCGTCCATGATCGGAGGCTCGCGGAAGCAGGCGTAGTCGAACGGCTCGGCGGTGAGACCGTCGTGCTTGCGTTTGAACCAGTAGTGTGACAGGGGCGTCTGGTCGTAATCGGGCAGCAATCCGAACGGGTGGTAGAAGTGATCGGGCCGGCCGTCGGGCAGTTCCCGGGCCGTGGCCTCGCCCGCGCCCCCGGTCCGCCAGTTCACGAACCGCACCGCCATCTTGAAGCTAGCGTTGCACTCCCGCATCCACTCGTCCTCGGCGATGCCGAGGTAGTCGAAGAAGGCACGCTGCAGGTTGGGAACCGTCGCCTCGCCGACCCCGATCCGAGGAATCCTCGGGGCTTCCAGCACGGTGATGTCCACCGTGCCCTGGAGGGCCTTGCCGAGATACGCGGCGGTCATCCAGCCGGCCGTACCGCCGCCCAGGATGACGACCTTCTGCAATCGGGTGTCGGTGCTGGTCATGGATCAGCCCTCATTTCGGAGTCGGGAAACACGGCCGGTGGCCGAGAGCCGTGGAGCACGACGCCCGGTGGGCGACCCGGGCCGGTTGGCCGGGGTCCACGAACCGCGGGTGGCTTTTGCCCGGAGCGCCGGAACATCAGTGTGGGGAACCGCTCTATGACGGACCTACAGAGGAGAGTTCCGGCCGGTATAGGGCGCTCGTAGAGCGGGGGAACAGACTCGCCGCAGGCAGAGCGGCATACGACGGCCCCGGGAGGACGCGATGACGACCGCGGTGACCGGAATCGCACGGCAGGCGGTACGCGTCCGCTTCCTCGGCGACTTCGAACTGACCCTGAACGGCGCCCCGGTGCGGCGCTGGCGGGCCGGCAAGGCACGCGGCCTCTTCCAATTCCTCGCGATCCACCGGGGTCAGACACTCACCCGGGACCGGCTGTACGAGGCGCTGTGGCCGGATTCCGACCGGTCCGCCGGGGACAGTTCGCTGAAGGTGGCCGCCCACGCGCTGCGCAGGGTCCTAGGCGCGCACCCCGACGGCACATGTGGGGCGGGGATCCGCCTGTCCTACCGCGACTTCGGCTACGTCCTGGACATCGCGGACCTGTGGTCCGACGTCGACCGCTTCCAGGAGCTGGTGCACGCCGGACTGCGGTCGGCCGCCACGGGCGACCGAGCAACGGCCCGTGATCGGCTGCGGTCCGCGGTCGCCCTGTACGCCGGGGAGTTCCTACGCGGCGAGAGCGCGGACTGGGTGATCGAGCAGCGCGAGTACCTGCGGTCGCTGGCACTACAGGCGCTGGAAGTGCTGCGTGTCGACGCCGCCGAGCAGGAGGACTTTCCCGACCTCATCGAGGTGTGCCGAAGCACCCTGGGCGTCGACCGGCACCACGAGGGGGCCTACCGGGCACTGATGACGGCGCACGGCAGACGGGGCGAATACGCCTGCGTGCGCCGCTGGTACGAGCTGTGCGCGCGCCGACTGCGCGAAGACCTCGCGGTGGCGCCGTCCCGCGAAACCGACCAATTGCTGCACGCGCTACTGCCCGCACCGGTGGCTCCTGCCGGAGGGCCGACACGCTCACCCCTGACGTCCCCGCCGTCCCTGGCGTCCGCCGTGCCGAGTGATGCCTCCCCGGGGCTCCGGCCGCGTGCGGTGCGCCGCTCACGGCCCGACGCCCGCGCCGCCGCCCGCGTGCCCGGTCCCGCGGTCGGTCCGTGGGCCGCCGCCCCCGGCCCCCGGCCGGGTCCGGGTCTCGTCCCGCCGCCGCGCCTCCCCTGACCGAGCGACCCAGTGAGGAAGTCACCGTGACCGTGCCGACCGTGCAACAGGGCTCCGCCGTACCGACGGCCGGGCCGTCCCCGGGGCCGTTGCCGCCCCGCTACGACGACCACTGGATCGGGGGCCGCTGGACGCCTTCCGATGCCGATCGTCGGCTGGTCGTCACCGACCCCAGCACCGAAGCACCGCTCGCCACTGTGCCCGCGGGCACCGCCCGCGACGCCGATTCGGCCGTACGCGCCGCCGCCCGCGCCTTCCCCGGCTGGTCCGCCACTCCGGTACGGGAACGGGCGTTCCTGCTGGGTCGCGTGGTGGAAGGCCTGGAGCGCAACGCCGAGCGATTCGCCCGGACCATCACCGCCGAGGTGGGGGCGCCGTCTGGGATAGCCCTGCGGACCCACGTCGGCCTGTCCGTCGGCATGGCGGCACACTGCGTGGAGACCGTCGCGGCCTACGGGTTCGAGGAGCGGATCGGCCACTCCCTGGTGGTGCGCGAGGCCGCCGGTGTCGCCGCGTGCATCACGCCGTGGAACGTCCCGCTGCTGCTGACGGTGCAAAAGCTGCTGCCCGCGCTCGCCGCCGGCTGCCCGGTCGTCCACAAGCCCAGCGAGCTCACACCGCTGCACGCCCGGCTGCTCGCCGAGGTGTTCGCGGAGGCCGACCTGCCACCCGGCGTGGTCAACATGGTCGTCGGCACCGGTGACACCCTCGGCACCGCCCTCGTCACCCACCCGCTCGTGGACATCGTCTCCCTGACCGGATCCACCCGCGCCGGGCGGCAGGTGGCGGCCTTGGGCGCCGACCGGGTCAAGCGCGTCCACTTGGAGCTCGGCGGCAAGAACGCCTCCCTCGTCCTCGACGACGCCGACCTGCCGACGGCGGTGGGTGCCACCGTCGACCAGGCTCTGTTCAACACCGGGCAGGCGTGCCTCCAGTGGAGCCGGCTGCTCGTGCCCCGCGACCGCCAGGACGAGGCGGTGGAGCTGGCCGGACGGATCATGGACGGGTACGTCACCGGGGACCCCCGCGCCCCCTCGACCGATCTCGGTCCACTGGTGTCGGCCGCCGCGCACGCCCGGGTGACCGACTACATCCTCCGGGGCGTGGCCGAGGGCGGCGCCCGTCTGGTCCACGGCGGCACCGGGCGCCCCACCGGCCTGACCAATGGGTACTACATCCGGCCCACCGTCTTCGCCGATGTCGACCCGTTGACGACCATCAGCCAGGAGGAGATCTTCGGGCCGGTGCTGTGCGTCATCCCGTACGACGACGAGGAGCAGGCGGTACGGATCGTCAACGGCACCAGATACGGGCTGCACGGCGCGGTCTGGTCCGGCGACGACGGCCGGGCCGAGCGTGTCGCACGCCGGTTCCGCACCGGTCTGGTGGACGTCAACGGCGGATCGTTCAACCCGGCGGCTCCGTTCGGCGGTTTCAAGCAGTCCGGCATCGGCCGCGAGTGCGGGAGCGCCGGACTGGAGGCGTTCCTGGAGACCAAGTCCCTGCAGTTGCCCCGGCCCGCGGACTCCGGGGAACCGGTGGCCGGCCCGCGCCTGCGGGCCACCGCCCCGGTTCGCCCCCCGACCGCGACCGGCGCCCCCGCCACTGCCCGCACCGAGGAGAGGAACAACGGATGACGACCCAGCATGCCGATCCCGAACCGGCGCCCCGGCCCCCTGACGGGCCGTCGGACGTAAGCCTCCCCCCGCTGTTCGCCGCGCTGGCGCGCTGGGCCCGCGAGCAGCCGGACGAGCCGGCCGTCGTCGCCGAGGACGGGACGTTCGGCTACGCGGAACTCACCGCGCGCACCGCGGCGACCGCCGCGGCGCTCGCCTCCGCCGGTGCCGGACCCGAGAGCACCGTGGGGCTGCTCCTCGGGCGCTCCCGGGAGAGCGTGCCCGCGCTCCTCGCCGTGTGGAGCCTTGGCGCCACGGCCGTACCCCTGGACCCCGGCCACCCCGTGGAACGGCTCGGTTCGGTCCTGCGGGACGCCCGAGTGTCCGTGCTGGTGGCCACGGAGGTGCCCGACGGGTTGGACGTCACGGGAACCCGTACGGTCGGCCCGGCCGGCCCCGCCTCCGGGACGCTCACCGTGGCAGTACCCGCGCCCGACGGATGCGCCTACGTCATCTACACCTCCGGCACCACGGGCCGCCCCAAGGGGGTCGAGGTCACCTACCGCGGCCTGGACACCTTCCTCGGCGCGCTCGCCGGGCTGGGCCTGTCACCCGGCGGCCTCGGCCTCAACGCCGTCTCCCCCGCCTTCGACGGCTGGCTGTGGTGCACGTTGCTCTATCTCGTCCACGGGCAGGGCGTCGCATTGGTGGACCTGTCCCTCGACGGGCTGCGCCGCGCCGACGTCGAGGGCCGGGATCCGCTGCCCGCCGGACTGCGCACCGCTTGCCTGACCCCGTCCCTGCTGGCCGCCCACGGCGACGGGCTGGACGAGGCGGAGGTCGTCGTGGTGGCCGGCGAGACCTGCCCGGCGGCGCTCGCCGAGCGCTTCTCCCGCGGTCGCCGGCTGCTGAACGTATACGGGCCGACGGAGGTGACGATCGCGGCGACCTGGGCCGACAGCGAACGGGGGGACGACGTGAGCGGCATCGGACGGCCGCTGCCCGGCTACCGGGCGTACGTGCTGGACGACGACCTCGTCCCGGTGCCCACCGGGACCGAGGGCGAGCTGTACCTCGGCGGACCCGCCGTGGCCCGCGGCTACCGCGACCGTCCGGGCCTCACCGCCGCCCGGTTCCTGCCCGACCCGTTCCAGGGCGGCGGAGCCCGGATGTACGGCACCGGGGACCTGGTGGTCCGACGGGCCGACGGAGAACTGGAGTACCACGGGCGGCGTGACGACCAGGTGAAAGTCCGCGGGCACCGCGTCGAGCCGGGTGAGGTGGAACGGGTCGCCGCCGAGGTTCCCGGCGTGGTGGCCGCCGCCTGCTGCCCCCTCGCCCCGGGACAGTCGCTGGGGCTCGCGCTCGTCGCCGCGCCCGGCAGCGGCGCTGCCGCGGAACTGGCCACCGCGGTCGCCGGGCACTGCGCCGGGCTGCTGCCCGAGGCGGCGGTACCCACCGTCGTCCGGGTGGTGGACCGCATCCCCACCCTCACCACCGGCAAGGCCGACCGGGTCGCTCTCGCCGCCCGGCTCATCGCGCCGGAGCAGACGGACGGGGCGGATCGAGTGAGCGGGGCGCGGAGCGCCACGGCACGGGAACGCGAGGTGATGGCCGTCTGGACCAAGGTCCTGGAGCGCGACGTCCCGGGACCGGCCGCCGACTTCTTCGAGCTGGGCGGGCACTCGCTCGCCGCGGCGCGGGTCGTGGCCGATCTGCGCCGGGCCACCGGCCTGCGCATCACGCTCGGGAAGCTGCTCACGCGGCCCACCGTCGCGGAGGTCGCCGCGGAACTCGACCGGCTCGCCGCCGGGGCCGGATCCGGCGCGCCGGCCGCGCCCGCCACCGCCCAAGGAGCCTGACGCCATGGGCAGCTGGATCTCCACTTGGCCGTCCGGCCCCGGCGAGGCCACTCTCCCGGCGCTGCTCTGCCTGCCGCCGGCCGGCGCGGGCTGCCGGCAGTTCCGCGCCTGGACCGCCGCCCTGGACGGGGTCGGGCAGGTCTACGGCGCGCAGTTGCCGGGCCGCGAGAACCGCTGGGGCGAGCCCATGCCGCGAACGTTCGACGAGGCCGTCGAGGCGATCGCCGCCGAGCTGCGGCCGGTCGTCGCCGGCGGCCGACGGCTGGTCGTCTTCGGCCACAGCTTCGGCGGGCTCCTCGGGTACGAGATCGCCCGCCGGGTCCGGCCCACCGCCCTGGTGGTGAGTGCCTGCCGGGCACCCGCCCACTGGGACGGCGCCGGGCGGGGCATCGTCGACGACGACACGGAATTGGACAAGCTCTTCGATACCGCCGGGCTCGACCCCTCCTTCCTGGACGAGGACACCCGCGCGCTGATGGTCGCGATGCTCCGCAAGGACGCGGTGCTGTCGTTGAGTTACGCCCACTCCCCCGGCGCCCCGCTCTCCGTGCCCGTGCACGCCTGGAGGGCCGACGGTGACGACACCGTGACCGCGCGGGACCTCGCCGGCTGGGCCGCGGTCACCACCGCCGCCTTCCGCGTCCACCACGTCGACGGCGGTCATCACGCCGTGCTCCGCCGCCCGCAGACGCTCCTGGAACACCTCGCCGGACTGCTGCGCGACGCGGCCGTACCGGCCGGCACCGCCTGAGCCGGGTGCGGGCCGTCCGGGCCCGTACCGGCACGGGTGGTCCGCGTGCGGATCACCCGCCCCGACCCGTTCGAAAGTCCATGTGACCGAGCCCGGAGGACGTCGTGCCCCTCACTTACCAGGTCCTCGTCAACCACGAGGAGCAGTACGCGCTGTACCCCTCGGCGCGAAAGTTGCCCGACGGCTGGACGCCGGCGGGGTTCAGCGGCACCGAGGACGAGTGCGTCGCCCATGTGGACGCCCGCTGGGACGACACGCGCCCCCGCAGCGTGCGCACCGCCACGGACACCCCCGCGTGCCGGGACGAAGGGAACTGAGATGCGTGTCGACCTGCTGGATCCGGCGCCTTTCGGCCGCAACGACTTCTGGTCCACCTTCACCTGGCTGCGCGCCCACTCGCCCGTGCACTGGCACCCGGAGCCCGGTGGCGACGACGGTTTCTGGGTCCTCAGTAAGCACCGCGACATCGTGGCCGTGTACGCCGACAGCGACACCTTCGGCTCGGACCGGGGCATGCGGCTCGGCAGCGATCCGGCGGCCGTCGCCGCCGTCGCCCAGCGGATGCTGATCGTCTCCGACGCCCCCCACCACCCCCGGCTCAAGCGCGCGTTCCACCAGGCGCTCGCGCCGCAGCAGATGCCGGGCCTGGAGGCCCTCGTCGAGACGGTCGTGGGCGAGCTGGTGGCCGAGGCCGTCGAGGAAGGCGAGCTGGACTTCATCGACCTCGCCAAACAGCTCCCGAACCGGGTGGTCTGTGCGCTGATGGGCATCCCGCGCGCCGACTGGGCCTGGATCGGGGCGCTGACCACGGACGCCTTCGAATCCCCCGACGAGACCTTGCGCAGCAGGGCGCACTCGGAGATATTCCTCTACTTCATCGAACTCCTCGGCGAGCGCCGGGCCCGGCCCGGCGACGACCTGGTCAGCCGGATCGCCCACGACACCCTCGTCGACGAGGGGGAAGGCACCGAACGGCCCCTGAGCGACGAGGAGATCGTCGTCAACTGCAACGGGGTGCTGTCCGGGGCCAATGAGACCACCCGCTACTCCGCCGCGGGCGCGGTCCACATGTTCGCCCGGCTGCCGGAGCAGTGGGAGCTGTTGCGGAGCCTCGGCACCCCGGGCATCGCCCCGGCGGTCGAGGAGATCCTGCGCTGGACCACCCCGGGGGTGCACGCGCTGCGCACCGCCGTGCGCGACACCGAGATCAACGGGACGCGCATCGCGGCCGGCGACCGCGTCACGCTGTGGAACGTCTCCGCCAACCGCGACGAGGACGTCTTCACCGATCCGCACGCCTTCCGCGTCGACCGGCGTCCCAACCGCCACGTCGCTTTCGGCCACGGGCGCCACCTCTGTTTGGGCGCCCGGCTCGCCCGCCTCGAACTCGGCGCCCTGCTGGCCGGGATGCTCACCGCGCTGGACGGCTTCGAGCCGGCCGGCCCCGCCCGGTTCAACTCGTCCAACTTCACGTGGGGGATCACGAGTCTCCCGGTGCGGCTGCTGCGCAGCCGGGCTTTCGCACACCGAGAAAGGGCTGCGCTGTGACCACCGCGATCGTCGACTTCAACCGGACCGACACCGACTTCCCCACCACCGGCTACCCGCGGCTACTCGCCGAGCAGGCGGCCCGCACTCCCGGCGCGCCCGCCCTCGTCCACGGCGACCGCGCCTGGACGTACGCGGACCTGGAGGCCGCCACCAACCGGCTGGCGCACGCCCTGATCGTCCGGGGCGCGGCTCCCGGCGAGCGGATAGGCCTGTGCTACCCGCGCGGCGCCGAGTACGTCATCGGCTCGCTCGCCGTCCTGAAGACGGGTGCCGCGATCGTGGCGCTCGACCCCGTCAGCCCCGACGACCGGCTCGCCACCATGATCGCCGACGCCGGACCGCTGCTCGTGCTCACCCCGCCCGAGACAGGTCCGCGGATGCCCGAAGGCGTGGCGCTTGCCGACGTCGCCACCGCCGGGAACGGCCTGCCCGAGACCCCGACCGACGTCCCCACCGGCCCGGACACGGTCAGCCATCTCATCTACACCTCGGGGTCGACCGGCACGCCCAAGGCCGTGTTGGAGCGGCACGGCGCCCTGACCAACCTGGTGCACTGGACCGGGCGCGCCTATGGCGTGCGACCGGGTGACCGCGCCTCCTGGATGTCCACCCCCGGGTTCGCCGTGCAGATCATGGAGTGGTTGCCGTACCTGCCCCTGGGCGCGTCGATCCACATCCCGGAGGCGGGCCGGGCACAGACGCCGGAACAGATCCGGGACTGGCTCCACGCCGAGGGGATCACCCATACCATGCTCGTCGCCGCGCTCGCCGAACCGGTGTGGGGGCTGGAGTGGCCGCGGGACACGGCGCTGCGGATCCTGGTGACGACGGCGGAGCGGGTGCACAGCTGGCCGCCCGTCGACACGCCGTTCCGCGTTGTCATGACGTACGGCACCACGGAGACGACCAACGTTCTCACCTGCCTCGACCTGGGCGCGGGCGTGGACTTCACCAGCCGGGCCACCCCGGAGGAGGTCCGCGCCACGCGGCAGGTGCCCGTCGGAGTGCCCATCGCCAACATGCGCGTGCACCTGCTGGACGAGGAGGACCGGCCGGTCGCCGACGGCGAGGTCGGCCGGCTCCACGTCTCCGGAGCGGGAGTGTCCGGCGGGTATCACGACCGCCCGGAGCTGACGGCGGCGAAGTTCCGTCCCGGGGTCGTCCCGGACGACCCGTATCCCGTGCTGTACGACACGGGCGACCTGGCACGCCGCAGGGAGGACGGGGCCGTCGAACTCCTCGGCCGCTCCGACTCCCAGGTGAAGATCCGCGGCTTCCGGGTGGAGCTGGGCGAGGTCGAGACCCACGTCGCTCGTACCGACGGTGTCGCCGAGGCGGTCGTCGTCATCCAGGAACGCGGCCCCGACGACAAACGGCTGGTGGCGTACGTCTCCGCCGACGGCGACACGGCTCCGGACCCGGGCGCGGTGCGCATCGCCGTGGCCCGCGCCCTGCCGTACTACATGGTCCCCGGCACGGTTGTCGCCCTTGCCTCCCTGCCGCGCCTGGCCAACGGCAAAGTGGACCGGCAGAGCCTGCCCGAACCGCCGGAGCCCCACGAGGGTGTCGGCGCCGGATACGAACCCCCGCGCAACGAGGTCGAAGACGGGTTGATCCGGCTGTGGACCGAGGCGTTCCGCACCGAGGGCATCGGCGTCCACGACAACTTCTTCGAGCTGGGCGGCCACTCTCTGCTGGCGTTCCGGCTCATCGACGAGGTGCGCCGCCGCTACGGCGTCGAGCTGAGCCTGTCCGATCTGTCGTCCTGCCCGACCGTCGCCGAACTGGGCACCCTGATCGGCGCGGAACGGACCGACGGCCGGGACGAGTTCGGCGGGCTGGCCGCCATCGTGCCCGATCCGGGTGCCCGCTTCGAGCCGTTCCCGCTGACGGAGAGCCAGCAAGCGCTGTGGATCGGCCGCGGCGGCCTGGTCGAGCTGGGGAACGTCGGCTGCCACGGGTACTTCGAGTGGGAGAACGAGAATCTGGACGTCCCGCGGTTCGAGGCCGCCTGGCACCGGCTGGTCGAGCGTCACGACGCGCTACGCACCCGGGTCCTGCCCGACGGTACGCAGCAGGTGTACGAGGAGATCCCCGCGTACGACATCCCGGTCACGGACCTCGGGCACCTGGACGCCACGGCCCGGCAGGCGGAACTGGACGCGTTGCGCGAACGGTTGTCCCACCAAGTGCTCGACGCCGACGCCTGGCCGCTGTTCGACGTGCGGATCAGCCTGCTCGGCGGCGGCCGGGCCCGTATTCACCTCTGCCTGGACTTTCTCGTCGCCGATGCCTGGAGCTACTTCCAGGTTCTGGTCCCGGACCTGGTCACCTACTACACCGAGCCGGGCACGGAACTCCCGCCTCTGGAGCTGTCGTTCCGCGACTACGTGCTGGCCGTGGGGAACTCACTGCGCGACAGCGAGCTGTACCGCCGTTCCGAGTGGTACTGGCGGGACCGGCTCGCCGCCCTTCCTCCCGCACCGGAGCTGCCCGGACGCCCCGCCGACGCCCCGGACCTGCCCGTCCGCTTCGAGCGGCTCAGCCACGTTGTACCCGCCGAACTCTGGAACCGCATCCAGGAGCGGGCCGGCGATCGCGAGGTCACGCCCTCCGGGGTACTCGCCGCCGCCTACGCCGAGATCCTCGGCAACGCCTGCGGGCAGGCCCGGTTCACCATCAACTTCCCCCTGTTCAACCGACTCCCGTTGCACCCGCAGGTCAACGCCCTGCTCGCGGACACCACGACCACCCTGCTGCTGGCCGTCGAGCAGCAGGACACCACCTTCACCGGGCGCGCCCAGGCCGTGCAACGCCGGCTGTGGGCCGACCTGGAGCACCGCTACTTCAGCGGCGTCCAGGTGCTGCGCGAGCTGACCAGGTTGCGCGGCTCCCTCGCTCCCGCCATGCCCGTGGTGATGACGAGCCTCGCCGGCCACCCGCCGCAATACGAGGAGACCGAGCTCGGCGTACCGGTCTACGGCATCTCCCAGACGCCGCAGGTCTCGCTGGACTTCCAGGTCTTCGAGAAGGCGGACGGCCTGACCTTCAACTGGGACCACCTGCCCGCCGTCCACCCCGATGGGCTGATCGAGTCGATGTTCCAGGAGTTCGTCACCCTGCTCGAGGCGCTCGGCGAGGACGAAGCCTGGGAGCGGGTCTCCCCGCCGCCCGGCGAACGGCACGACGACGCCGTCGTCGCCGAACCCGTCGAGGAGCGGGACACGGGCGACGCGTGGGAGCGCTATTGGGCGGGGATCGAGCGCACCGGCCGCGGCGGTGACGTCATCTGGGACGCCGACAGCGGCGAGGAGTTCCAGTGGCTCCTCGGCCAGGCCCGCCGGCACTTCCGCGACGACCTGCCGGTCATCGACCTCGGCTGCGGCAACGGCCGCTACAGCCGCGAACTCGCCCCGCATTATCCCCGAGTGGTGGGCGTGGACGTCTCTGCCAGCGCGATCGCGCACGCCGTGCGGGAGGCGCGCGCGGAGGGCGCCGCGAACGTCGAGTACCTCGCCGTCGACATGACCGACGCCGAGCAGGCCCGCGCGCTCGGCGAGGGCCCGTACAACATCTTCGTCCGCGGTGTCTTCCATGTCCTCGACAGCGCCGCCCGGGCCCGTCTCGCGGTGGTCGCGGGCCGGCTGCTCGGGCCCGACGGAGTGCTGATCGTCCACGAGCCCGATTATTCCGGCAACTCGTTCGGCTACCTCGGCTTCGTCGGCGGCAAGCGCGGCCGGGCGCAGGACCTCGTCGGGCCACTGGAGGCGGCCGGTGTGCGGCACTCCCGGCGCTTCACCCGCCCGGAACTGTCCGCGACCTTCCCGGTGGACGACTGGGAGGTGCTGGAGGACAGTGTGATCGGGCTGCACGCCATCGATCCGCAGTCCGACGCGGACGCGCTGCTGCTGCCGGGCTACTACGCGGTCCTGCGCCGCAGGCGCTGACGGGAGCGGTCGCGCGCCGGCCGGACCGAAAGGTACCGGCCGGAACCTACCGAACCGATGTGGCTGCGAGCGATACCGCCAGCCGCCGGTACCGTTTTCGACGAAAGACCGGAGATCGTGGAACGACGGACCGCCGACCGGCTGCTGAGGGCGCGAGCACAGGTGATCGGGGGGCAGGCCCGCGAGAAAACGGTCGCCGCCGCCCTGAACCGGGTCCTCGCCATCCAGGCGCAGGACCTCACGGCGGCGGGCCTCGGTCTGCGCGCCCGCGTGACGGGACTGGCCCCCGACGACGTCCGGCGGGCCACCGACGTCGAGCGCACCGCCGTCCGCGGCTGGTTCATGCGCGGCACGCTCCAGATCGTCCCCGCGACCGACGCCCGCTGGCTGCTCGGCCTCTTGGGACCGGTCCACTTGGCACTCGGCGCGCGTCGCCTGCGCGAGCTCGGCCTGGACGAGTCCCTGTGCGAACGAGCCTCGCGGCTGATCGTCCGGGCGATCGACGGCGAGGGCCCGCTGACCCGGGCCGAGCTCACCGCACGTCTTACGGCCCTGGGCGTCGAGCCCAAGGGCCAGTCGGCCTTCCACCTCATCCGCCGCACGGCGCTGGCCGGGCTGATCTGCCACGGCCCGCGGCGAGCGGGGGAAGCCGGTGAGCCGACATTCGTCCTGCTCGACGACTGGCTGCCGGGCACCGGCCCGCTCCCCTTCACGGAGGAGAGGGCGGAGACCGAACTCGCCCGCCGCTACCGCGCGGCGCACGGGCCCGGTGACGCCGTGGACTTCGCCCACTGGTCGGGGCTGCGCACCGGCGCGGCCAGGAAGGCGTGGGCGGCCGCCGGCGCAGTGCCCCCGCAGGACGCGGAGGACATTCCGCGGGGCGACGTGCGATTGCTGCCCGCGTACGACAACTACCTCGTCGGGTACCGGCGCAGAGACCTGTCGGTGCCCGCGGAGCACGAGCACCGCGTATGGCCCGGAGGTGGGGTGATCCGTCCGACGGTCGTGGTCGACGGCCTGGCCGTGGGCACCTGGTCGGGCGGCCGGCGCGGCAGCGCACCGGTGGTCGATCCTTTCCCCGGCAGCGGGCCCTTCGGGGCCGCGGCCGCGGCGGGGATCGCCCGGGAGAGCGCCGACGTCGCCCGCTTCTCCGCGGTCTACGACACTTCTCATACGCTCTCTACGCCCGGTCTCCGACCGCCCGGATGCGTAACCGGCCCCTAACCCGCCGTTCCTACGGTGATGCCGACCGACAATTCCGTCCCCAACCAGAAAAGGGCGTCGACATGGCACTGGGTCGGCATTCCGATTTCAACCGCCTGTGGTTCGGGCAGACCGTCAGCAACTTCGGCGACAAGATCTCTTTGCTCGCGCTGCCGACCCTCGCGGTCGTCTTCCTCGGCGGTGGAGCGATCGAGGTCGGCGTCCTCGGCGCACTGCGCTTCCTCCCCTTCCTCCTGCTGGCCCCGATCGCCGGTCTCGTCGCCGACCGGTTCTCACGCCGCACGATCATGATCGTGGCGGACCTGGGCCGCTTCCTGGCCCTGGCGTCGATCCCGCTGGCGTTCGCCCTGGACTCCGTCACGATGACGCATGTCTACGTCGTGGCCGGCGTCGCGGGCATCCTTACCACGTTCTTCGAGGTCTCGTACCAGTCCTGGCTACCGCAGCTCATCGGCACGGAGAACCTGGTCGAGGGCAACACCAAGCTCCAGATCAGCCGCAGCGTCGCCGAGGCCGTCGGCGCCGGCGCGGGCGGCGCGCTGATTCAGGTGCTCGGTGCGGCACGCGCCATCACGACGGACGCCTTCACCTTCCTCGTCTCGTTGGTCGCCCTGCTGGTCATCCGGCACCGTGACACCCGCATGAAGGCGGAGGAGACCAAGGCGTCGGCCAAGGCGGAGATGAAGGCAGGCCTCAAGACCCTCTTCGGCAACCCCGTCCTGCGAGGTCTGTTCACCGCCAACGTCGTGGTCAACCTCGGTGCCGCGATGGGCGACGCGCTGCTGATCGTGTACGCGTACAAGGTGCTCGACCTCAGCCCCGGCCAGGTGGGCGCGGCCTTCGCCGTCATGTCGGTCTTCGTGATCGTCGGCGCGGTCCTGTCCGAGGCGGTCACCAAAGTGCTCACGGTCGGCCGCACGCTGATCCTGACCGCCGTCGTGCTGGGCGCCGGGTACATCCTGGTACCGACCGGTGGCGCGGTCGCCGGCTTCACCGGCCTGATCGTGGTCCAGGCGGTCATCGGCTTCGTGTCCCCGATGTTCGACATCCACGTCCTGAGCCTGGTGCAGGGCGTCACCCCGAACGAGCAGATGGGCCGCGTCAGCGGTACCGCCCTGTCGGCGGTCTACGGCGCACTGTCGCTCGGCTACTTCGTGGGCGGGGTGCTGGGCGAGGCACTCGGTCTGACCGGAGCCCTGGCCATCGCCGGAGCCCTCAGCATCGTCGGCGGTCTGACGCTCCTCGGAGGGCCGGTCGCCGCCATCAAGGAAATGCCGGGCGGGGATGCCCCCGCCGGCCGGAACGTCGCCGACACGGATTCGGCGCTGTCCTCCGCGGAGGGCACGAAGGTCGGCGCGTAGCGCGGCGGCCCCGAGAGGTCGGAGAGGGTGCCGGCCTGCCCGGCACCCGCTCCGCGGCCGCGGCCCCGTACCGCACCCGGCACCACCCCGTGGTTCGCGCCCGCCCGGCAGGACCCCGACGGCGTACCGGTCGCGCCCCTCCCCCCTTGCTGTATTCCTCTCCACCAGACGCACGGAGGCACAAGGTGAGCGAGTCCCTCGCCGAACGCATAGCCGCACTGCCGAAGTCCCGCCGGGCACTGTTCCAGGCCCTCGCGGGCCGCACCGGCGGGCGCGCCGCCGTACGGGAGGACCCCGAGCCGGCGCCCCGGGACCCCGCCGGGGCGCCGGTGCTCTCCTTCGCCCAGCGCCGCCTGTGGTTCATCGACCAGCTCCAGCCGGGCAGCCCGGCGTACAACGTGCCGGTCGCCACCCGCATCCGCGGTCCCCTCGACGTCACCGCCCTGCACGGCGCCCTCCAGGACGTCGTGGACCGGCACGAGGTGCTGCGAACCGTCTACCGGGACGTGCCCGACGCCGCCGAGGCCGTGCCCCGGGTGATCGACGGGTACCGGCTGCCCCTGCCGGTAGCCGACCTACCGGACGAGGACGCCGTCCGGGCCTTCTACGACGCCGACGCGGCGGCCCCCTTCGACCTCGCGGGCGCCGTCCCGCTGCGCGCCTCGCTCGCCCGGCTCTCCGCCGACGACCACGTCCTGGTGCTGAACCTCCATCACATCGTGACCGACGGCTGGTCGATGCGGCTGCTGTCGACGGAGCTGGAGCGCGCCTACGCGATCCGCACGGGCAGGAAAGACGAAGCACCGCCCCGACTCGCCCTGCAGTACGCGGACTTCGCCGCCTGGCAGCGCCGTCGCATCAGCGGCGACCGGCTGGAGCGGCTCACCGCCTTCTGGCGCGAGGAACTCGGCGGCGCGGCCCCCGTGGACCTGCCGACCGACCGGCCCCGCCCACCGGTCTTCGGCCATGCGGGAGCCTCACGGTACGTCGACCTGCCGCCCCGCCTGATCGCGCGGCTGCGGGAGTTCGGCAGGTCCGAGGGCGTCACCCTCTACATGACGATGCTGGCGGGATTCGCCGCGACCCTGCGCCGCTGGACGGGGCAAGAGGACATCGTCGTCGGCACTTCGGTCTCCGGCCGCGACCACCCCGCCTTCAGCGACCTGATCGGCTTTTTCGTCAACACCCTCCCGCTGCGCATCAGAACGGGTGGCGACCCGGGCTTCGCGGAGCTGGTCCGCTCCACCCGGCACACCACCCTCCAGGCCTATGCCCACCAGGAGCTGCCGTTCGACCTGATCATCGACGCGCTCGGACTGCCGCGCGACCCCAGCCGGCCGCCGCTCACCTCGGTGATGTTCCTGCTGGACGAGACCCCGGACACCGCGCCCGGCCTCACGGGCCTGGAGACCGAGCCCATCGATTTCTCCTCCCGCGCCACGAAGTACGACCTGATGATCAGCGTCCACGACAACGGCAGCACCGCGCGCGCCCTGGTGGAGTACCCCACCGATCTCTTCGACGCCACGACCATCGACCGGCTCTTGGGCCACTTCCTCACCACCCTCGAAGCCGCCGTCCAGCGGCCCGGCGCGCCGCTGTCGGCCCTGCCACTGCTCACCGAGCCGGAGCGGCGCGCCGTCCTGAACGATTGGAACGCCACCCGCGCGCCCTTCCCCCAGGACGCCTGCCTGCACCACCTGTTCGAGGAGCACGCCGACCGGCGCCCGGACGCCGCGGCCGTCGTCTGCGGGGGGCTGGACGGCTGGACCGTCACCTACCGGGAGCTGGAGCAGCGCGCCAACCGGCTCGCCCATCGGCTCACCGAGGCGGGGGCGGGGCCGGATCGCACCGTCGCGCTGTGCCTGCGCCGCGGCCCCGGGCTGGTGAGCGCGATCCTCGCGGTGCTCAAGGCGGGCGCGGCGTACGTGCCGCTCGACCCCGAGTACCCGGCCGAGCGCCTGGGCCTGCTGCTGCGGAACGCGGCACCGCCGATCGTGGTCTCCGACGCGGAACTGGTCGGCCGGTTGCCGCTGGACCCAGGCATCACACGGATCCTGCCGGACGCCGACCGGCGGCGGCTGGAGTCGCTGCCGGCGGACCGGCCCGCGGTGCCGGTCACGTCCCGGGACCTGGCGTACGTCATCTTCACCTCCGGCTCCACCGGGGCCCCGAAGGGCATCGCGCTGGAGCACCGCGGCGTCGTGAACAACCTGCTGGACCTGAACCGCTCCTACGGCATCGGGCCGGGCGACGCGGTTCTCGCGCTGTCCTCGCCGAGTTTCGACATGAGCGTGTACGAGACGCTCGGCATGCTCGCCGCCGGCGGCACCATCGTCCTTCCCGACCCGGTCGCGGCGAAGGACCCGGCCCACTGGGCCGAGCTCGCCGAGCGGCACGGCGTGAGCGTATGGAACTCCGCGCCTGCCTTGCTCGGCCTCCTGCTCGACCAGTTGGAGCACGCCTCGGGGCCCGCACTGCCGGGCCTGCGCGCCGCCTTCCTCGGCGGCGACTGGATTCCCGTGACCCAGCCGGACCGGCTGCGGGCCTTCGCTCCCGGAGTGGCTTTCGCCGCGCTCGGCGGGGCGACCGAAGCGTCCATACACTCCATGGAATACCGCGTCGACCACGTCGAGCCCGGCTGGACAAAGCTGCCCTACGGCCGCCCCATGGCGAACCAGCGCGCGTACATCCTCGATCCGGCCGATCGGCTCGTCCCGGTCGGTGTCCCCGGCGAACTCCACCTCGGCGGCGTCGGACTGGCCCGCGGCTACCTGGGCAAGCCGGAGCTGACGGCGGAGAAGTTCGTGCACGTGGAGCTGGCGCCGGGGCGCACCGAACGGCTCTACCGCACCGGCGACCTGGCCCGCTACCGGCCCGACGGAACCGTCGAGCTCCTCGGGCGCACCGACTTCCGCATCAAGCTCAACGGGCTGCGCATCGAGCCCGGCGAGGTGGAGAGCGCCCTGCGCGACCGGCCCGGCGTTCGCGACGCGGTCGTCGTCGCCCGGCAGGCCGCCGGCTCGGCCCGGCTGACCGGCTATGTCGTCCCCGAGAAGGAGGAAGCCGGTCCGGACCCGACGACACTGCGCGCGGCCTTGGGCGCGGTACTCCCGCCGCACTGCGTACCGGCTGAAATCGTCGTGCTGGAGCGGCTGCCCCTCAGTCCCAACGGCAAGGTCGACCGCGCGGCGCTGTCCGAGCCGCGCGCCGCGGCGGCGCCCGCGGCGATCCCCGCACGCGTGGAACGCGACCCGGCGGCTCGGCGCGTCGCGGCCGTCTGGGCCGATGTCCTCGGTCTGCCGGACGTGCGGGTGGACGACGACTTCTTCGCCCTGGGAGGGGACTCCTTCGCCGCCGTCCGGGCGGTGCGGGCCGTCGCCGAGGTATTGCCGGGTGCGGGCGGCCTGCGGGTGGTGGACCTCTTCAGCAACCCCACCTCCGCCGGTCTGGCCGCCCGCGCCGCCGAGCTGACCGGCCGGAGCGGCGGGGGCACGGCGGCGCCGCACCGACTGCTGCACCGGCTCTCTCCCCCCTCCGCGGGCGTCCCCGCCCCGCTCACCCTCGTGTGCTTCCCGCACGGCGGCGGCGACGCGATCGCCTACCGGCCGCTGGCCGCGCATCTCCCGCCGCACATCGAGCTGCTGGCCCTGGCCCCTCCCGGGCACGACCCGCTCAACCCGGGACCGATGCTCCCGGTCACCGACCTCGCCGAGCTCGCCGCCCGCGAGATCGCCCGAGACGTCACCGGGCCGTTCGCCGTCTACGGACACTGTGCGGGAGTGGTCACGGCCCTGGAGACCACCCGGGTGCTGGAGCGCGACGGCTTGCGGCCGGTGGCCCTCCACCTCGCGGCTGCCCTGCCGGAGGACGATCCCGGCTTCGCACTGGAGATGGAGCGCGTCTCCACCGACGACGACCTCGTCGGCTACCTCACCGCCATGGACGGCTTCGACGGCGTCCTCGACGACAACGACCTGTCGGCCGTGCTCCGCATGGTCCGGCATGACATGACCGAGGCCGCCCGCTTCTTCGCCCGCACCCCCGACGGATACGACCAGCCGCTCGTCACCCCGCTCACCTGTGTCATCGGCGACGCCGACGACGCCACCAAGGGCTACGAGGAGGGTCACCGCGCCTGGGGCCGGTACGCCCGCGACCTCCGGCTCGCCGTGATCCCCGGTGGCCGCCACTACTTCGCCAAACATCTGCCGGACCGGCTCGCCGCACTGCTGGCCGAGTTGCACCGCAACGGAGGAACTCATGTCTGACCTCGCCGAACGTCTCGGCCGGCTGCCCCAGGGGCAGCGCTCCCGACTGCTGGGCCGGATGCGCAACCAGGTGACCGCCGGTGTCGGTCACCGCAACGAACTCAAGCGAACCGACCACGGACCGCGCTCTCGCGCCTCCTTCCAGCAGGAGCAGATGTGGTTCATCGACCGGCTGGGCGCGGGCAAGGCCCGCAACAACATAGCCCTGGCCATACGCCTGGACGGGCCGCTCGACCGGGCCGCGCTCCACGAGGCGCTCAACGCCGTCGTCGCCGGCCACCAGGTGCTGCACAGCAAGCTCGTCGAAGTGGACGGGGTGCCGTGGCAGGAGCCCGTCCCGGCCTTCGTGCTCGGTGTGCGGACCAGTGACTTCGCCGACAGCGACGATCCGGAAGGGGAGCTCGCCGAGCTCACCGCGTCCTGCGCGTCGGCGCCCTTCGACCTCGCCGCCGCCCCGCCCGTGCGGGCCCACTTGGTCCGCCTCGGTCCCGACCGGCACGTCCTGTTGTGGGTGGTCCATCACGTGGTGTGGGATCCGGGTTCCACGCGCATCTTCACCGAGGAGCTCACCTCCTGCTACGCGGACGCCGCCCGAGGCCGGCGCCCGGAGGCCGGTTCCCCGCCCGTCGAGTACGCCGACTTCGCCGCCTGGCAGCGCGCCAAACTCGACAACGCGGAACACCGCGGGGCGTTGGCCGACAAGTGGCGGCAACTGCTCGCGGGCGCCGCGGCCACCGAGGTGATGCCCGACCATCCGCGCAGCCCGGAGACCCGCGGTGACGGCCGCGGGCTGACGCTCACGCTGGAGCGGGAACTGCTGGACCGGCTGAAGGAGGTGGCGGAGGGCTCCGACACCACCGTCTTCACCACGCTGCTCGCCGCGTTCAACGCGCTGCTGCGGCACTGGGCGCACACCGAGGACATCGTCGTCGGCACGGCGAGCGCCTCCCGTCCGCACCCCGACCTGGAACGGGTCATCGGCTGCTTCGTCCAGATGATCACCTTGCGCACGGAGGTGGGTGACGGCCTGACCTTCCGCGAACTCGTCGCACGCACCGCGAACACCGTGATGGACGCCTTCACCAACAGCGAACTGCCCTTCGAGCAGGTCGTCGATGCCGTGCGGCCGGTCCGCGACCCGCTGCGCCACCCACTGTTCCAGATCGAGTTCACCTCGCTCGGCCGCTGGGGCACGCACTCGACCGAGGCCGGTGGTGTCGGGTTCGCCGTCGAGCAGTTGCACGACGGGGCGGCCAAGTTCGACATGAGCTTCCTCGTCGGTGAGAACGACGGGCTGGAGCTGTCCCTGGAGTACAACACCTCGCTCTACCGGCACGGAACGGCCTCCGCGATCCTCGCCGCCTTCCGGCGCGTCATCGAGCAGGTCGCTGAGGACCCCGACAGGCGGATCGGCGAGCTCAGTCTGGTCGAGGAGCCGGCCGCCTCCCGGCACGCCCGCGAGTTGTCCCGGGGCGGCCCCGTCGACGAGACCGCCTGGACCACCACACTCGACCGGGCCTTTCGCGAGCGGGCCACCATTGAGCCGGATGCCGTCGCCGTCCGCGACGGTGCGACGACGCTCGACTACGCGGCCCTGGATCGCTGGTCGGAGGCGATCGCCCACCGCCTGCGCGACCGCGGCGTGCGGCACGGCGACCCTGTCGCCGTCTGCCTCGAGCGCGGCCCCGCGGCGGTCGCGGCCCTGCTCGGCACCCTGAAGGCAGGCGCGCACTACGTCCCCGTCGACCCGGCCGCACCCGCCGAGCGCACCAGGACCGTGCTCGCCGACGCGGGCGTGCGGCACGCGCTGGTGGACGACGCGGCGGAGTTGCCCGCGCCTCTGGAACTCGTCACGACCGGCTCCACCGCCCCGGTGCGCGAGGTGCCGTCGCTGGCACCGTCCTCCTCCCCCGCCGACCTCGCGTACGTGCTCTACACCTCCGGCAGCAGCGGCACCCCCAAGGGCGTGATGATCGAGCACCGCTCGGTGGCCCACTTCTCCCGAGCCATCGCGCGGGCATACGAGATCGGCGCCGGCGACCGAGTGCTGCACTTCGCCCCGCTCACCTTCGACGTATCCGTCTTCGAGGTCTTCGCCACCCTGCTGGCGGGTGCCGAACTGGTCATCGCCACCGACCACGAGCGCCGCGACCCCGCTCTGCTGCAAGCGCGGTTGGAGGACGACGGGGTGACGGTAGCGGAGCTGCCGCCCGCCCTGCTGCCGCTGCTCGACCCACGGCGCCTGCCCGGTCTGCGCCTGGTGTCCGTCGGCGGCGAGGCGTTCCCCGGCAAGCTGGTGGCCGAGTGGACCGCGGGCGAGCGCCGCTTCGTCAACGGTTACGGTCCCACGGAGGCCACCGTGGCCGTCACCCTGATGGACTGCACCGGCAGTTACGACCGCAATCCGCCCATCGGCCGCCCCATGCCCGGGCACCAGGCGTTCGTCCTCGACGAGCGGCTGCGTCCCGTACCGCCGGGGGTGCCCGCGGAGCTGTGCGTGGCGGGCCCCGGCATCGCCCGGGGCTACCTGGGCAGGCCGGAGCTGACGGCGAAACGTTTCGTCACCAACCCGTACGCCGACGGGCCCGAAACCGAGCGCCTCTACCGCACCGGTGATCTGGTGCGCTGGCTGCCGGGCGGGAACCTGGAGTTCCTCGGCCGCACGGACCGCCAGCTGAAGCTGCGCGGCCACCGCATCGAACCGGGTGAGGTCGAGGCGGTCCTCGTCGGGCACCCCTCCGTGCAGCAGGCGGTCGCCGTGGCCCGGCCGGCCGCGGGCGGCGAGCGGATGCTCGTCGCGTACGTCACCGTCGAGCAGGTCGGAGCCTACGCCTCAGAGGTCGCCGACGCCGAGGGGCTGCGCGCCTACGCCGCCTCGCGGCTCCCCGGTTACATGGTGCCGGTCGTGATCGTGCTGGAGGAGCTGCCCCTCACCCCGCACGGCAAGGTCGACACCGCGGCGCTGCCGCTGCCCGCCGACCAGTCCGTCGGCGGCACGGCTCCCCGCGACGCCATCGAGGAGCAGATCTGCCGCGACATCCTCACACCGCTGCTGGAGTGGTCGAACCCGGACGTCGAAGGCGACTTCTTCGCCCTGGGCGGCAGCTCGCTGCAGGCCACCATCGTCGTGTCCCGGGTACGCGCCGTGTTCGGCATCGATATCGCGCTCGCCGACTTCTTCGGGCACCCCACCGTCGCGGGTCTCGCGGAACTCGTCCGGAGGGCGCGGGCCGAGGCGGCCGGCGAACAGGACCGGCTCCTGGCGGTCTTCGACCGGATCGAGAGCATGAGTGACGACGAGGCGGCCGCGCTGCTCGGCTCCCTGCAGAATCCGGACGGCACCTGATGGCCGCGCCAACCGATACCGGCGTCGATCGGGCGCTCGCCGCGCTACCGGAGGCCAAGCGCGAACTGGCCCGGCTGCTCCTCGCCTCCAGGCGCCCCGTCCCCGCCCGCCCGGCTCCGCGCTCGGGCGCGGGGCCGGTCCCCGCGACCGCCCTCCAGGCCCGGCTGCTCCGGTGGGAGCGGCACCGGCCGGGCACCGGCACCGGGTCGCACGCCGTTCGTCTCACCGGGCGCCTCGACCACGGGCGGTTGCGCGAGGCGCTCACCGGCGTGCTGGCACGGCACGAGGCGCTGCGATGCAGGATCTCCGGTTCCCCGGACGGTGCGGGGCCGCTGCTGACCGTGGACGACACGCCCCGTCTGCGGCTGGCCCGGACGGACCTCACGCGCCACTCGGAGGCGACGCGACGGAAGGCCGTACGGCGCGAGATCACCGAGAGCGCCGGGACTGCACTGTCACCGGAGGACGGGCGGACGAGCCGGTTCCGGTTGCTGTGCCTCGGTCCGGACGAGCATGTCCTCGTCCTCGCCTCGCACCTGGCCGTCTTCGACGGCTGGTCGTCCGGGGTATTCCTGACCGACCTGGCGGCCGGTTACCGGGACGGACCGGAGTCCCTCGCCCCGCCGGAGCTGCAGTTCACGGACTACACGGACTGGCAGTGGCGCTGGCTGGCCTCACCGGACGGGGCAACCGAACTGGCCCGGCGCCGGGCCGGGCTGGCGGGCGCGCCCGCGGCGCCGCCCGCGCCGGGCGGATTCGAGCGGGGGCACCTTGCGGTGCGGCTCGGCCGCGGACCGGGAAGCCCGCTCGACGCGGCGCTGGCCCTCGGTGCCGCCGAGGGGGCCACGCCCTTCATGACGCTGCTCGCCGCGCTCGCGGTGGTGCTGGCCCGCCGTGAGGGGGGAACGGACGTCGTGGTCGGCACCCCGGCCGCCGGCCGCTTTGCCACACAACTCGAAGGGGCCGTAGGACAGTTCACCACGGTGGTCCCGGTCCGGATCGCCCTTTCCGGGAAGCCGTCGTTCCCGGAGCTGCTGCGCCGCGCCCGAGCGGCGGTCGCCGAAGCCCTGAGCAACCAGCGGCTGCCCGTCGACGTGCTGTGCACCGGCGGGGCACAGCCGTACAGCGTCCTGTTCGCGCTCCACAACTACCCCGCCGTGCCCTTCGAACTCCCCGGAATCGAGGCGAGCGGGCTGCCCGGACCGCCCGCCCGTCACCTGGAGCTGTACAGTCCCGACCCCGCCGCGACCTCCGCCTGCATCGGCCTGGTCGAACGCGACGGCGAGATCGGTGGCACCGCCGAGTTCAACCGTCGGACCACCGCACCCGAGGACGTGAAGGCGCTGCTCGGCGGCGTCGAGGACGTCCTGCGGCGAGCCCTCGCCTCCCCCACCGCCCCCGGGATCACCCGCTAGCCCCTGGGAGTATCCGTGCTCACCACCGAGTTCTACCGGGCACCCGCCGACTGCGGGTTCGTCCGCAGCGGCGACGGCGTGCCCCGCACGCCGATGAGCGCCCTCCGCGAGGAGATCCACGACGTCCTGGTGTCCGCCCCGGTCGCCGCCGCCCGGCGGACGAGGGACCCCCGCCCCGTTCACCGGGCCCTGGGCGAGGCCGGCCTGCTCGCCCCGCAGTGGCCCGAGGAGTACGGCGGCCGCGGGGTCAGCCAGGTCGCGGCCGCCGTACTCGTCGAGGAGCTGGCGATGCACGACGTGCCCGACCTGCTGCACACCCTGACGGTACAGATCGTCGGTTCCACTCTGCTCAATGTGGCGAGTCCCGCGATGAAGGCGAAACACCTGCCGGGCTTCGCGGCCGGCACGGCCTTCGGCTGCGTGCTCTTCAGCGAACCGCAGGCCGGGTCCGACCTCAACATCCTGTCCACCCGCGCCGTTTCCGACGGGAACGGCGGATACAAGCTCTACGGCACCAAGGTCCACTCGCTGTTCGCGGGCCTCGCCGACTACGGCCTGTGCCTGGCGCGCGGCGAGAACGACGCCTTCAGCCTGTTCCTGGTCCCGCTGGCCCGGAAAGGTGTGACGATCAAGGCCATCCCGGGCATCGGTGACGACGCCTTCCACGAGGTGACCCTGGACGGCGTGGCCGTCACCACCGACGACGTAGTGGGGTCCATCGGCCAGGGATGGGCGATCGTCGTCAGGACCCTCGCCTTCGAGCGCACCGGACTCGACTACTACGTCAAGGCGCTGCGCTGGTACCGGGCCGCCGTCGAACGGCTCGAGGGCCACACCGACCGGCTGGAGGCCGGCCAGCACGACCACATCGGTCTGGCCAAGCTCAATGCCCGGCTGCTCGCCGCCGGCACGCTCGTACGGCGCGTGCTGACCAGGCTGGACCGAGGTGAGCTCAACGAGGACGAGGCGGCCGCGGCCAAGTGGTACACCACCGAACTGGCCGCCGAGGTGGCCTGGTGGGCCGCCGAGCTCGACGGCGACCACAGCATGACCCTCGACGACCCGGGGACCGACGGGGTGGCACATCCACTGGACTCGGCGATGCGCGAGGCCCCCGGGATGCGGATATCCGGCGGCACCGCCGAAATGATGCTGGAGACGCTGGCCCGGCTGCGTCTCGACTCAGGGGCGGAGGTACGGCCGTGACACAGGGAACACAGCGGGGAGCCGGCAGCGGGGCGCCCGTCGAGCGGTGGCGCGAGCGCGAGGCGGAGGACTCCCTCTTCCACCGGCTGCGGCTCACCGTGCGCCAGGGGCTGGAGAGGGACGCCAGTACCCCCGCGCACGCCTGGGAGGCCCTGACCCAGGTGGGCGCGTGGGAGTTCGCGCTGCCCATCGGCATGGACGGCCTCGACCTCGGGCAGGCCGTGGCCGCCATGGTGTGCGAGGAGGGCGGCAACGCGATGCAGCCCGTCCCGCTGGCCGACACCCTGCTCGCCCTCGACCTGCTCTCCGGGCTCGGTCCGTTCGCCCCCGAGGGGCTCGACGGTCTCCTCGACCGGGTACGGGAGGGCACCCACCCGATCGCGGTGCCGGGCCGGCTGCCCGACCCGCGGGGCAGCGTACCGCCCGGCATCGCGTGGAAACCCGACGGTGACGGCGGCGGCATCGTGCTCGACGGCTCCGGCGGGCCGTTCGCGGCCGGGGTGGCGCCGGGCGCGCTGCTGGTCCCTGCCTCCGGGCCGGACGGGCCCTGCGTCGCGCTCGTGGAGCTGCCGACCGGCGGGGTCGAAGTGCGCCCGCTGCGCACCCATGGCGGTGGAGCCGTCGCCGGAGCGGTCTTCGAGCACGCGCCCGTACCCGTCGGGTCCGTGCTGCTGCGGGGCCTCGCGGCGGAACAGGCACTGGCCCGGGTGGGGCTGCGGGCGGCCGTGCACCAGGCATCGCTGCTCGCCGGCATCACCGCCGCCGCGCTGACGGCTGTGGTGTCCCGGATCAGGAGCCGCCGACAGTTCGGGCAGGCGCTGGTGAAGCACCAGGGGCCGAGGCTGCGGGTGGCCGGTCTCCTGGCGCGGCTCGACGCCGTCCGCTGGGCCGTCGGGGACGCCGCCAAGGACCTCGACGAGAACCGGCTGTCGTGTGGAGAGGCCGCCGGGCTCATCGCCCTGACCGCGGAGACCGCGCTGGACGTGACCCGGGACGCGGTCCATCTGCATGGCGCGTCAGGACTGGTGCGCGACGGGCTCGTGGCCGGATGTTACCGGCGGGCGGCCTGGGAGGCGCTGCGCTGCGGCCGGCCGACGCACCTGTGGGACCTCGCCGCGCACGGTTCCTGAGCCGACACGGTGCCGGGGCTCCCGACCTGCGGAAGCCCCGGCACCGGAGCAGCTCTGTGCCGTGTCAGCCCAGGTCGCGACGCATCACCCACCGGTACCGCTTGTCGCTCTTCGCCTCGGTCCTGCGCACCCGCCGGAAGCCGGACCGCTCGAACATCTCCATCGTGCCGACGTATGCCAGCGTCGGGTTGACCCGGCCGCCCTCTGGGTCCACGGGATAGCCCTCGACGGCAGGGGCGCCGTTGGCCCGGGCGTGCGCCACCGCGCCGTCGAGCAGACCGGACGCGACGCCCCGGCCGCGGAACTCCTTGCGTACGACGAAGCAGGTCACCGACCACACCGGGGAGTCGTCGACCGTCGGGATCGTCTTCGACGAGGTGAGGCGGTCCAACTGCCGGCGGGGCGCCACGTTGCACCAGCCGGCCACCTGTCCGTCGAGGTAGCCGAGCACGCCGGGCGGCGGGTCGGCCGCCTCGACGAGAGAGCGCAGATGGGCGCCCCGCTCTTCGGCGGACATCCGCCCGTAGTCGCCTGTGGTCAGCCGCCAGGCCATGCACCAGCAGGTGTGTGCGCTCTTCCGGGGCTGCAGGACCGCCCGCAGATCGTTCCATCGCTCGGCGGTCGCCGGCAGGATTTCCAAATTCATCAGGCTACTTCGCTCTCTTTCCAGTGCTGTACGGGCTCCACCTGCGCGGGACTGCCCGTTCCTCGGCCGCTGTCGGGGACCACGGTCGCCAGGACCTCGAGGGCATGACGGCATGCCCGTCGTCCGACGTCCAGGTGGGTGACCAGCCGGACCAGGTCCGGTCCGGGCGCGGTCACCCTTACGCCCTCCCGCGCCGCCCGTCTCACGACGTCCTCGGCGCCGGGCGTGTCGACGAGGACGACGTTGGTCTCGCAGGGCCGCACCGAGCAGCCCGCCTGCCGCAAGCCCGCCGCGAGCAGCGACGCGTGCTCGTGGTCCTCGGCGATGCGCTCCAGGTGGTGGTCCAGGGCGTGCAGGCCGGCGGCCGCCAGGATGCCCGCCTGCCGCATGCCGCCTCCCAGGCCGTGCCGCAACGACCGTGCGCGCGTCAGGTGGTCGGCGCCCATGAGCAGCACGGAGCCGACCGGTGCGCCCAGGCCCTTCGACAGGCACACAGCGAGCGTGTCCGCGACCGGTGCTCCGTAGGCGGACAGGGGCGTACCGGTCGCGGCGTGCGCGTTCCAGATGCGCGCTCCGTCGATGTGCACAGCCGCCCCCGACCGCGCAGTCAGCCGTCGCAGCGCGCGCAGGGTTTCCAGGGGGTAGACCGAGCCGCCCGCCCGGGTGTGGGTCTGTTCGAGGGCCACCGCGCGGGTGCCGACGGTGTAGGCGTTGCCGGGGCGCAGGATCCGCTCCAGCCCCCCGGGGGACAGCAGCCCCCGCTCGCCGGACACGGTGCGTGTCTGGATGCCGCCGTACCAGGCGGGTGAGCCCTCCTCGTGGGCGAGGATGTGCGCTTCGGCGTCGCAGACGATCTCCTGGCCCGGCGCGGCGAGCAGGCGCAGCGCGATCTGGTTGGCCATCACGCCCGAGGGGACGAACAGCCCGGCCGGGAAGCCGAAGAGCTCCGCCATCCGTTCCTCCAACGCGCGGACGGTGGGGTCCTCGCCGAACAGGTCGTCGCCGACCTCGGCGGTCGCCATCGCCCTGCGCATGCCGGGAGTGGGCTGTGTGACGGTGTCGCTGCGCAGATCAACGGGGAGCGTGATCATGGGGTGGGGTCAGCCCCTCCGTCTCGGGGTTGCGGGGTGATGCCGCGGATCGCGGCCCAGTCGAGCAGCGGGCGCACCAGTTCCCAGGTCTCGCGGACGAAGGCGGCGGCCCGGGCCGACCCGATGGCGGGGCCCGGGCCGAGGCGCCGGCCGGCGTCGATCCTGCGGTGACGCAGCAGTTCGAGCCGAGGGTGGTCGGCCGGTACGCCACGCGGCCGGGAGACGAGCCGGTCTCCGCCGATGGAGAAGCCCACTCCGGTCAGCCGGCCGGTGAGGGCGGCCAGTTCCGCGCCGCCGTTCTCCTCTTGGACGGCGGCCCGGTAGCGCGCGACCTCGGCTGCACCGCGCGGGTAGTAACGCCCGGAGGCGTACAGCCCGTCCCGGTCCAGGTGGACCCAGAAACCGAGGGCGGGCAGCACGTCGAGCCAGGCACCCTGGTACGTCTTGTACGGCGACTTGTCGTGCGACGTCCGGGTGTCACGGACGGGGCCCAGCAGCCGCACACCGCCGGGGTACTGCGGGAAGAGGCCGGTCAGTTCGGCGGCGAGTTCCTCCATGGGCGCCCGCACGTCGCTCTCGTACACCGCGCGGTGGCGCAGCCGCCACGCCTGCGTGGTGTTGTCGGCGGCCAGGTCCTCGTACAGGCGCAGCGCCGAGGGCGGGAATCCGTTGAACGTCACGACAGGTACCCCGGCAGGGGGTGGCGGGTGCAGAGCTCGGTGACGCGGGTACGTGCCGTCGCGCGTACCGCCGCCGGGAGCACGCCCGAGCCGGCCCGCAGAGCGTCGAGCACGTCCGCCACCAAATCCGCGCATGCGACGGCGGCGGGGCGGTCCATCCCACGGGCCGCGAGGGTGTTGCTGCCCAGCCGCAGACCGCTCGTGGTGCGCACGGGAGTGGTATCCCCGGGGACGCGGTTGCGGTTGACGATGACGCCGCAGGACTCCAGTGCCTCCTCGGCGACATCCCCGGTCAGTCCGGTGCCGCGCAGGTCGATGAGCACCATGTGGGTGTCGGTGCCGCCGGTGACCAGGCGCATGCCGCGCTTCGCGAGCCGTTCGGCGATGGCTTGGGCGCCGTCGGCCAGCCGCTTGGCGAGTTTCGCGAAATCGGGACTCGCCACGTAGTGCAGGGCGCGGGCTTTGGCGGCGACCGACGCCAGGTCGGGGGTGCCCTGAGTGAAGGGGAACACGGCCCGGCGCATGGTTCCGGCGAGAGTACCGCGCTCGGGCCCCGCCGCGCGGGCGTCGCGGCCGAGCAGGATGAGCCCGCCGCGCGGCCCGTACAGCTGTTTGTAGGTACTGGTGGTGGTGATGTGGGCGTGGTCGATGGGGCTGGGGTGGAGCCCGGCGGCCACCAACCCCGCGATGTGCGAGATGTCGGCGAGGAGGTAGGCACCGGCCTCGTCCGCGATCTTCCGGAACCGGGCGAAGTCGATGCTGCGGGGGTAGGCGCTCGCACCGCAGACGATGAGCTTGGGCCGGTGGGTGAGGGCCAGTTCGCGGATGCGGTCGTAGTCGAGCAGGCCTTCCGGGGTGAGCCGGTAGCCCTTGGCATCGTAGTAGCGGCCGCTTACCGAGGCGGGCGAGCCGTGGGTGAGGTGGCCGCCGCAGTCGAGGTCCAGACCGAGCAGTGTGTCGCCTGGGCTGAGGAGGGCGGTGAGAACCGCGAGGTTGGCGGACGATCCCGAGTGCGGCTGGACGACGGCGTCCTGGGCCCCGAAGGCGGCGCAGGCGCGCTCGATCGCCAGCCGCTCAATCTCGTCGGCCACCCCGCAACCCGCGTGGTAGCGGCCTCCGGGGTAGCCCTCCGCGGTGAGGTTCCCGAGGGTGCTGCCGCCGCAAGCCAGCACCGACGGATCGGCGACGCTGGAGGCGGCGACCATCATGAGGGTGTCGTTCTGCCGTGCCGCCTCGCGGTTCAGCAGTTCGTACAGCGTCGCGTCGGTCTGCCGGAGCCGGGCGGCGGCACGGCCGGCGAAGGTGATGGGGTCGGGTCCGTCCGGTCCGGGCGCGCCGGCCGGCAGACCGCGGCCCCCGGCCGGCGCGCCGATAGGCGCGGTCAAGGTGAACGTCATGGCTGTTCCCTCCGGGAGTGGATGGTTCGGCGGTGGGCCGGTGCTGCCGTACCGCGGGTGCGGACCGGTGCCGTCAGCACGGTGGGTTGCCGTCGCCGGCCGTCCCGTCCGCCGCCTCGTGCTCGTCCGGGGACAGTTCGCCGAGCGCTTCCGCGACTGCCACCGCTCCCGCTCCGTGCTCCTCGTCGGCGGCGATCTTCGCCGCGAGTTCTGCTACGACCGGGGTGCGGAACACGGTCTTCACAGGCACCGGCACCCCCAGCAGTTCCTGGAGGAGGCCGGCCAGCCGGGTGCCGCTGAGCGAGTCACCGCCCAGTTTGAAGAAGTTGTCGGCGGGCACCACGCGGTCGATGCCGAGGATGTCGCCCACGGCCGCGCAGAGCACCAGCTCCAGCGCGTTGCCCGGCCCGGCGTCGGCGTCCGCCGCTGTCAAATCGTCGGCGGACTGCCGGGCGCCGGCGGTGGACGCCAGCAGCAGGCGGTCGACCTTGCCGTTGCGGGTGAGCGGCAACTCGTCGAGCACGGTGACCGCGGACGGGACCATGTACGTCGGCAGTTGCTCGGAGAGCCGTGCCAGGATCCGTTCGCCCGAGCCGCCGGGTGCGACGACGTACGCGTGCAGCCGCCGGACGCCGTGGGCGCTGGCCGGGGCGACCACTACGGCGGAGGCGACCTGCTCGTCCTGGCGCAGGGCGGCCTCGATCTCGCCCAGTTCGATGCGTTGGCCTTGGATCTTGACCTGGAAGTCGTCCCGCCCCAGGATCTCGATGCTGCCGTCGGGTAGGTAGCGGCCCAGGTCCCCGGTCAGGTAGGCCCGTTCACCGGTCTCCGGCAGGTGGATGAAACGGCTGCGGGTACGCTCGTCGTCCCCCCAGTATCCGAGCGCCAGGCCCACGTCACTGGCGACCGCCATCTCGCCGACGACGCCGAGCGGGCGCTCGTGGGCTGTGCCATCGACGATGTAGTAGCGCTGGTTGGTGAGGGGCGTGCCATACGGGATACTCGTCCAGGCCGGGTCCACCTCGCCGATCGGCTGGAACAGCGACCAGCAGATGGTCTCCGTCGGGCCGCCCGATCCGACGACCTGGACCCGGGGGCTCCGGGCGCGCAGCCGGTCCGGCAGCGTCAGCGGGATCCAGTCGCCGGAGAGCACCGACAGCCGCAGCGACTCCAGCGGCCGGCCGCCGTCCCTTCGTTCGCGTACCTCCGCCTCACCGACGAGCAGTTCCATCAGCACCGGTACGGAGTTCCACAGCGTGACGCCCTCCGCGGCGACCAGGTCGGCCCAGACGTCCGGTTCGGCGTGGGTGAAGGGCGGCGGGAGCACCACCGTGCCGCCCTGGGTCAGTACTCCGAACACGTCGTAGATCGAGGCGTCGAAGTGGAGTCCGGAGATGGCCAGCAGCCGGTCCGAGGCGTCGACCGCGAACCGCTTCGCGACGTCCTGGATCAGGTTGACCACCCCGATGTGGTCCACCATGACGCCCTTGGGCTCGCCCGTCGAGCCGGAGGTGAAGATGGTGTACGCCATGTCGGCGGGAGTCTGCGCGGTGGTAGGCCGGGTGGCATCGCCCACCTCGAAGTCCTGGTCGACGCGGTAGCAGAGCGCGTTCGGCGGCCGGCTGATCCGCGGCTCCAGCGCGGACTGGGTGAGGATCTTGTCCACGCCCGCCCGGGCGAGCAGCCGGAGCAGCCGCTCCGGCGGCGCCGCAGCGTCCAGCGGCAGGTAGGCCGCGCCGGAGGCCAGGATGCCGTACACGGCCGCGTACTGCTCCCAGCCCTTCTCCATCACGACCGCGATCAGCTCGCCGGGCCGCGCACCGTCCTGCCGCAGCCGGTTGCCGATGCGCCATGCGTAGGTGGCGAGTTCGGCGTACGTGAGCCGGCGGGTGGCGTCGACGACGGCTTCGGCGCCGGGCGTACGGGCGACCTGCCCGGCGAACAGCTCGTGCAGCGTGGTGTACGGGATCTGGCCCCCGGTGTCGTTGATCCGGCGGCGCAGCGCGCGCTCGGCGGGCGGGATGAGGTCGAAGCGCGCGGTGCGCAGGCCGTCCGGGTCGTCGAGGAGGCGCCGGAGCAGAGCGGTGTAGGCGCCGAACGCGGCCTCGGTGAAGCCGGGGGCGAAGGCACCGTCGGCATAGTCCCAGATGACGCGCAGCTCGCCGCCGAGCTCACGCAGCTGGACGTCCAGGGAGACTTGCGGGGTCTGCGAGATCGAGTAGACCTCCCGGCCCAGGTCGACGACCGGCCGGCGGGCGGGGTAGTCGAGCAGGCTGGTGACGACGACCGGCATCCCGGCCCGGGCGCCGGCGCCGTGCAGCCGGGTCAGTTCCCGCAACACCCGGACGCCGTTGAAGGCCCCGTGCGCCATGTCCCGGTTCAGCTGGTCGCGTAGCGCGTGCGTCCGGTCGAGGAAGGTGGCGCCGGAGCCGTCCGCCGTGAGCAGGACGGCGTTGGTGAAGTCGCCCAGGACGCCGTCGATGTCCTCGTGCACCCGGGGGCGCTGGAAGACGGGGTAGTTGAGGGTGAAGTCGGCTTCCTCCGCCCAGCAGCGCACCACCTCGGCAAACGCGGCGGTCAGCAGGACCGACGGGGTCACGTCCGCCTCCCGCGCCAGTCGCTGGAACCGCTGCCAGTCGGCGGGCGGGAGCCGGTACTCGTGCCGCTCGAAGCGGACCTCGCCGTCGCGGCCGCCACCGGCGGGCAAGGAGGGGGCCGGCGGCAGCTCGGGCACGCGCTCCAGCCAGTAGTCGCGCGCCGCGCCGAAGGCTTCGGTGTGCGGCAGGGTGTCGGCGCGCCACAGGGCGTATTCGGCGAAGGTGATGCCGGGCGAGGGCAGGTCCGCGGACGGGTTCTCGTACAGGTCGATCAGGTCGGGGAAGAGGACCTGGAAGGCGCTGGAGGCGTCGAGCACCTGGAGGTCGATGCCCAGATGGATCCGGCTGGGGTTCCCCTCCCCCGGCAGCCGCACAATCCTCAGGTCGAACAGCGGCCAGCTGCCCACCGGGAAAACCTGGTGGCTCATCTCCGTACGCAGTTCGGCGAGCCGGTTCCCGGCATCCGCCGGCTCGGCATCCCGGAGGTCCAGGACCGGTATCCGATAGACCGGTGGCTCTTCGAGGACATATTGCGTGCCGTCGGACCGGCCGACCGCGCGCAGCATGTCGTGGCGGGCGACGACGCGGTGCCAGGCCGTCGCGAAACGCTCCGGGTCCAGGTCGTCGCGCTCCCATTCGAAGTAGCCGTAGCAGCCGATGCTGCCGAGCTCGACTCCCTCACCCCGGCCGATCATCAGTGCCTGCTGGGTCTCGGTCATGGGAAAAGAAGCGGCGCGGGCGGCGCTGCCGGTGGGGCCGTGCAAGAGCTCGGTCATGATCCAACTCCACTCGCAGTAACGTCGGTTCACCGGGACGGGTGCTGTTGGGGCATCGCGCCGCGGGGCAGGGCGAGGCTAGGGCGGGCCGGTTAGCCGCCGGTTATGCCCCGCGGGGTCCGTCCCGCCGGTTCGCCTCTCGCCAGCCCGTCGGGCAGGGAGAGGGCGAACAGCCGTACCAGCGGGTGGAAGAGGTAGCAGGGCCGGCCGAACTCGTCGGCGCCGCTGACATCCAGCAGGGCCGCATCCGCCATGGCCTCCAGCAGCAGTTCGGCGTTCCCTTCGGGCCGACCGAGTAGTGCCGCGGCGTCCGCTGCGGGGAACGGCCGGAGGCCCAGCCCGGCGAGGGCCGGGAAGACCTGGCGGGCTTCCGGCCTCAGGGCTCGCCACGACGGCAAGAGCGCGCCGTGCACGTCCAGGTCGCCCGAGTGCAGTTCGCGCAGACGGGTGGCCGGGTCGGCGAGCCGCTGGGCCAGCCGATCCGGCGCGTAGTGCGGGCGTGCGGCGATGCGGGTGCCCACGATCCGCAGGGCCAGCGGAAGGCCGGCGCAGTGCTCCACGATCACGGCGGCGGCGCCGGGGGCGGCAGCCATCCGGTCAGGGCCTGCGGCGGCGGCCAGCAGTTCGAGCGCCGGCCCGTCCTCCAGCGGGTCCAGGGCCACGGTGTGCGCCCCGGCGACGGTGGGCAGCGCGGTGCGTCCGGTGATGAGCACCGCCGGCTCAGGGGTGTTGGGGAGCAGCGGGCCGAGCTGTGTGGCGCCCGCGGCGTTGTCCAGCAGGATGAGCAGGCTCCTGCCGCCGGTGTGCTCCCGGTAGAGGCGGACCAGTTCGTCGGTGTCGCCGGCGGTGTCCGCGTCGGGGGACAGCCCGAGGGCCCGCAACAGGCGCAGGAGCACCTTGCCGGCCGGCCACTCGGTTCCGTCCGGGGCGCGCAGATCGGCGTACAGCTGCCCGTCGGGGAAGTATCGCTTGCAGCGGTGGGCCGCGTGAACGGCCAGCGCGGTCTTGCCGACCCCGGCCATGCCGGTCACCAGGACCCGGCGGGGCCGGTCGGCGGTGGCGGCGTCCGGGGCGAGCGCCCGTTGTAGCAGACCGAGCTCGCGCTTCCGGCCGGTGAAGTCGGCCGTGTCGGGGGGCAGCGTCGCCGGGACGCTGTTCGCCGCCCCTCGACCGTCGTCCGCGGAGCGGTCGTCGTGAGTACCGGACGCGGCCGGGGCGGCCCGCTCTTCCGGGCGCGACGCCGTGTGAGCCGGGGCCCCTGCGCGCGACAGGCGTACGAGTGAACCGTCCAGCAGCGACCGGTAGGTCGCCTGCAGTTCCTCACCCGGATCGACACCCAGCTCCTCGGCCAGCGCGACCCGCCCGTGGTGGTACAGATGGATCGCGTCGGCCTGGCGCCCGCTGCGGCACAGCGCGGTCATCAGCTGACAGCGGATGCGCTCGCGCAGCGGGAACTCAGCCACCAGTCCGGTGAGTTCGGCCGTGATGTGCTCGTGCCGGCCGAGTGCCAGGTCAGCCGCGATCCGGTGCTCCAGGGTGGCGGCGCGGGCCTCCATCAGACAGGGTGCCTCGGTTTCCGCCAGGTACTCGGTCGTGTTCGCCAGCGGCGGCCCGTTCCAGCGCGCCAAGGCGTCCCGGAGGAGATCACCGGCCTTTTCGTGGTCCTGCGCCGACAGCGCTTCCCGCCCGGTGCGCGCCAGTTCCTCGTATTCGATCAGATCGACGCTGGAATCGCCTATCGCCATGGCATATCCGGGCGGCCTACGGTCAATGAGTATGTCATCGCCAAGAATTTTCCGCAGCCGGGACACATAGGTGTAAAGCTGGGCACTGACGGTCACCGGCGGCGTCCAGCCCCAGAGCAGGCGGCTCAGCCGGTCGTCGGAGACCACCTCACCCCGGGCCAGCAGGAGAGCGGCGAGCACAGTGTGCAGCTTGGCGCCGGAGATCGGCACCCTCCTTCCACGGTCGCGCACCTCTACGGGACCGAGCACTCGAAATTCCATGACACCCCCGTTCGCGATTCATGGGAAGAATCTGCGACAACGCTAGAGGGAGACGTTATCTCCTCGATATCGTGCCGATTTCACGAGCGTCCCGGCGCGTGAAATCGGTGGAAGAAGGGATCGAAAGGAGCCGTCCCTACTGTCCGTTCGTACCGCAGCAAGCGGCAATACGGTCCACCGATGAGGGGAATCGCTATGGGCAGTACTCGGAGGGCGAAGCGGGCGACGATGGCCGGTCTGGCCGTACTGGCAGGGCTCATGACGGGCGCCGGCGCCGGGCTGGGCGTCACCGCGCACTCCGCCACGGTCACGAACGCGGACGACATGCCCTGGGGGATCGTCAGGCCGGTCGAGACGCCGGGTTCGTCCGACGACGACATGCCGTGGGGATGATCCCGCGTCTCCCGTTCCAGGCCGCCCGTAGCCGCGAAGCCCGCAGCGGAGGCGTCCGTCAGTCTGAACCGCCCGCCAGCAACAGGCGCAAAGCCCTGGGCGTGAAAGATCGTTTCGTCCGCGCTCCGGCGGCTCCGCCGCCCGTCCCGGACGCTCCGCCCACCGCGGTGATCAGCCGCATCACGCCGGCCCGCCAGGGCTGAGCCCCCACCTCCCCGAGTGCGGCATGGGCCCGCTCGAACCTCTCCACGGCTTCCGCGTGGTCGCCGCCGATCGCATCGACGCATCCGAGGTCCGTCTCGACCCGCGCGTACAGGAAGCGGTCGGCCAGCTCCTCAGTGATCTCCAAGGCCTGCTTCAGCGTGCGCCCGGCCGCCGGGAGCAGGCCCTGGCTCCACTGTGTTTCGCCCAGCCCGCGCAGGCCATGGGCCTCACCGACCCGGTCCCCTTCCTTGCGGGCCAGCTGCAGCACCTCGAGAAAGGACCCGGCGGCCTCATCGAACTCGCCTGCGCGCAGCCGTGCTTCGGCGAGCCGGTAGAGGCTCTGCGTCTCGGCGCGCACCGACCCCGCGCGGCGGCTCAGCTCCACCGCCTCCACCGCCAGCGGCAGCGCCCGCTCCACCTGCCCGCGGTCGAGTTCGATCTGAGCGAGGAACCCCAGCAGGTGGGCTTGATTGCCGGTGTCCCCGGCCGCGGAGAACCCGTCCAACGCTGCCCGGCAGTGGCCCAGCGCCCGGTCCCAGTCGCCCGGGAACCGGGCGCACATGGCAAGGTTCCGTTGGGCGAGCGCCGCCCCGTGGACATCGTCCGTCTCCCGCAGCAGCCGCAGGGCGGCCATGTTCCATCCCTCGGCCAGTTCGTAGCGCCGCTGGTAGATGGCGAGCGAGCCGAGCAGCCGCAGCATCGTGGCCTCGCCGGACCGGTCGCCGGTACGGCGGGCCGAAGACAGGGACGCCTCGGCGCACCGCTGCCAGTCCTCCAGGTAGTTGCGGGTCTCGAAGTGGGGCACCGCGCTCTCGGTCAGGGCGCAGGCGTATCGGCCCCGGCCCGTCTCGGCCGCGTGCACCACCACGTCGGTGACGGCGGCACGCTCGGAGTCGAACCAGTCCAGCGGGGACGCCAGCAGCTCGTCCGCCGCGCCCTGCAGGAAGCCGGGCGTCGGCTGCGGAGGCCGGCCGACCGGGAACTCCCGCCCGTTCAGGCGCCGGTGGGCTTCCTCGGCCAGCCAGAGCCAGGCCCCGAAAGCCCGCTCCAGCGCGGCGTCACATCCCTCCTCCGCCTCATCCGTCTCCGCGCGTTCCCGGGCGAACAATTGGAGCAGGTCTTGGAAGCGGTAGCGCGCCGCCCGGCCCGGTACCGGGTCGACCGCCTCCAGCAGCTGAGCGTCCACGAGCTGGTCGAGCAATTCCTCCGCGTGCCACAGGTCCGTGTCCACGACGGCCGCGGCGACCCAGGCCGCGAAGTCGGCGGTGCGCAGCAGCCCGAGCCTGCGGTACATGCAGGCGGCTTCCGGGGTCAGGTCGCGGTACGTCAGGCGGAAGCCCGCCCGCACCCCACCCTCCTCCCGGCTCAGTTCGTCCAGCCTCCGCCGCTGGTCGCGCAGGCGCTCCACCAGAGCCCGCACGGTCAGACCGGGTTTGCCGGCAAGCCGAGCCCCGGCGATCCGCAGTGCGAGCGGCAGGCAGTCGCACAGGGCGCTCAGCTGTTCCAGGGCCACCGGGTCACTGCCGAAGCGATCGGCACCGGCGATCTTCGTGAGCAGAGTGGTGGCTTCGGACGGCGGCAGCACCCGCAGCCGGATGCGCATGGCCGTGTAGTCGCCGGTGACGTCGTCGAGAGCCTCCCGACCGGTGGCCAGGACGACACTGCGGCCGCCGCCCGGCAATATGGGTTTCAGCTGAGTGAACGACCGCACATTGTCGAGGAGGATCAGCATTCTTCGGGTACTCAGCAGGCTACGGAAGAGCGCCGCCCGTTCGTCGGGCTCCTCCGGAATTTGCGGGGCGGGTATCCCGAGAGCGCGCAGGAAACGGTCGAGCACGGCGGACGGGGAGACCGGCGGGTTTTCCTCGTCGTAGCCGCGCAGGTCGGCGAAAAGTTGGCCGTCGGGGAAGCGCTCGGCGGCCTGGCTCGCCCAGTGGACAGCGAGCGCGGTCTTGCCCACGCCGCCCACGCCGACGATCGTTGCCACGGCCGGGGCGTGCGGGTGGTACGGCTCCTTCAGCAGCCGGTCGAGGGAGGTCAGCTCCTGCTGCCGGCCGGTGAAGCGCCGGATGTCCGCGGGGAGCTGGGCGGGAACGGTCTGGACGGTGACCGACGCCGAGGCCGTCGTGGCCGGCGGCCGGGTCAGCTCCGGTGAGTCGTGCAGGATCAAGTCGTGCAACTGCTGAAGAGGCGGGCCGGGTTCGATACCCAGCTCCTCGTTCAGCAGCCGACGTCCCTGCCGGAAGACCTCCAAGGCCTCGGCGCGCTGCCCGGAGCGGTACAGCGCGAGCATCAGGTGTTCACGCGACTGCTCCCGCAGCGGGTGCCGAGCCACCAGTTCGCCGAGCTCGCCGGTGAGCACACGGTGCCGCCCCAACTCCAGCATGAGGCCGGCGCGCTCCTCGATGAGATCAAGACGGAGTTGTTCGAGCCGGGTGGCCTCGGCTTCTATGCGTTCCCCGGCGAGTTCGTCGAGAGCCGCACCCCGCCATTTGCTGAGCGCCTCCTCCAGGAGGACGCAGGCGTCCTCGGCCCGCCCGAGCCGGGCGGCGTCCCGGCCGCGTTCGGCCTGGTGCAGGAACTCCACGACGTCGATGCGATGTTCGCCGCTGGCGAGGACGTAGCCGGGCGGGGAGGTAAGCAGCAGTTCGCTTTCCCCTACCTCCTTGAAGGTCTTGCGCAGGGTCGCCACGCAGATGGCAATCTGGTTGCGGGCGGTCGCCGGGGGTGCAACGGGCCACACCGCGTCGACGAGCGTATCGACGGACACGATCCGGTCGGCCGAGAGCAGCAGCATCGCGAGAACGGTGGACTGCCGCTTTCCCTTGATGCGGAGCGGGACCCCGTCGGCCTGGACGAACAGGGGCCCCAGCATTCTGAAAACCAACTGATTCAACGGTCCCCCCGGACTGCGACCTGAGTCAGGTCGGTAACGGTACAACAAGAAAAGAGTGCCGCTCGGACACCAACCAGCGGGCTTCCGGGGCGATTTCGGGCCGAGCGCGGCCACCGAGTCGCCGGCGGCCACCGGTGGTTCCCCCTGTCCGCCCATCTCAGGACCGGAGGCGCGGAGCGGCGACGCTCAACCCGCGCGAGAAGTCGGGCAACAACCCTCCCTCGCGTTGCAGTTCGCACTCGCCGCCCGGTTTCCCGCTCACCTTCCGAACCGGCTCGGCGTGACCGGTACCCGGTCCCGCACATCACTTCCGCCTCCCCCCGGCTCGATGACCGCCGGCAACCCGGCCTGCTGGTCGGCGGGATGGACACGGTGGACGGCGAGGCTCCGCGCCACCAGGAGGTCGGCGAGCCGCCGCACGCTCTGCCGAGTGGTGCCGGTCAGCCGGGCAACGCCCGACACGGACTGCGGGACGGCCCTCACCGCGTCCACGACCCGCCACGGGGCGGCGCTCAGTTCGAAGGGCTGCGCCACATGGCCGAGCAGAGCGTTGAACCCGCCGTCGGGACGGAGTGCGACCAAGGCGGAGCGGCCCGGAACGTCGACGGCGCTCGTACCACCGCAGGCATCCTCATCGGGTATCGCGACACGCACCACGGCCGGCCCCCTTCACCGGACTTCGACACGGGGCGCCCGTCCATCAGGCTGCGTCTCCCGGCCACGCGTTGCTGCACCGTACAGGTGACCCGCACCGATGTCCATGTGCTGCCCATGAGGGGAATGTGCGGTACCGCTTCTTGATGACACCCCCCGAACGCCGATCCCGAACCGGTCAGCCACAGTTCACCGGCCGGCCCGGCAGGCGCTACTCGACCAGTTGTCGGGGCGGGAGGCTGGAGGTAGGTGTCGGACGCGGGCTCTACGAACGTATCGAATGGGCCGCGCTCAACGGCATCATGGGCATCGTCTGGATTCTGCCGGTATCGGCGCTCAAGGATCGCTTTGAGCTCTACGGGCCGGCAACCGTAAGCACCCCGCGAGGCGGGGTCTGGCACACCCTTCTCGCCGTCGGAGCACGCGTTGATCGAACTCAACTCCGATCAACGAGGTCTCCCCAGTGCCACGACGGCCGAGCCGGCCACCGCCCCGCTCCGGTGAGCGACCTCCCAACTCGCATAATCCGTAACCGGTCGCCCCCGACCACGGGCTATGCACAGGACTCAGGCCGCCTGCCCACTGGGACGATACGGAGCTTACTCATGGGAACCTTGATCGCCTCTCCTTCGACGCTGTCCCAGAGCACGACCGTCCCGCCTGAATCACCCATCTGCAGGTAGGGGCGCACCGGCACCAACTCGCCGCCGTCGACGGGGACATCGGAGACTTTTCCAATGGGGTGCACACACACCCACTCCGGTTTGATACCGAAGTATGCAGAAGGAGTATTCCCTTTCTTCGCTTCCGCCACAGCCTTGGAGCCTGCCCTGCCCGCAGAAACAAGGCCCAGATCACCCATGCCGTAAGCCAGTAGGCACAAGCCGAGGGCCAAGACGACGAGAGTGACGTACCAACGGTCCTTTACATACAAGTGGAAATGCTTGAGGTATCCGAGCAATGCCAGAGCAACCAGCTCCAGACTCATACATGCCGCCAGCTTGGACGAAGCAAGAAATTCCCAAAACTTGGGTATCTCCACATCCTCTGAGTTCAAGCCAAAGGCATCGAGGTAGAAGGCGTGCAACCCAAGCCCCAGCGACGGAAGAAAGCCCAACCCGATCGGAAGAAGTGCGGGAAGCAACCACGAGGCAGTGCGTTGCCAACTCCACTGGCGTACCAGCATCCTGATGCCGTTGCACAACAGTCCGGCCACGGCAAGGTAGAAGATAGCGCGCGAGCCGTATCCGGCAATGGGCGCAGTACGGGCCAGCTGTGCCCCCAAGGCGGCCGCGCCCAAGGTCAGACCACCGCTCACCAAGAGGCACTTCGCACGCGGCATGCCCGGAGCGGCATGGGTCACTGCTTTCGCCAGAGCGAAAGCGATCACCACACCCATCCCGGCGAGCCATGCCCACGATGCGAATCCGTGGGCATACCGGTCGGCAAGTCGAGCTCCAACCCACACGGCAACCATCACCAGCAGGGTCAGCCACGACATCCGCCTGTTGAATTCACGGCGCCGCCCATAGGAGTTCACCCCACGCGGCGTCGCACCCATCGGCCCGCGCACGGATATCCGCCCGGGTGGTGTCACCGTTCCCGGCAGATGTCGCACAGCGAGGTGCTGTGCGGAGAGCGCCGAGGATGCAGTGATCAAACGCCCTGTGTCACGGACCCCCAGCTTCTCTGCTTGCCAAAGCCTCCATCGGTCCGCCAACCGCCGCCGCCAAGGCAGCGAAGTAGTCAACGGATGGACGTTCGGCCGTTCGTACGCAGACCAATGCGGCCGGTTCACGGGATCCCGGTCGACGCGATCGACCACTCCGACGTTGAGCTCCAGCACCAACTTGTCGGAGAGGGCTTCGATCCGCTCACGCGCTCCCCTGACCGCATTGATGCGGCTGCCGGGAAAACGTACCTCGATGACGTACCAGGAATGACCTTCCGCGACACCGGAAGGGAGGGCACCGCGCCTCTCCAGGATCTTCCATCCCTGATCCGTCAGAGCACGTTCGAACTCCTCGTGCTCACACCCCGTCCCCCGCAATTCGATCAGTGCCACCGCCCGCTGATCGAACCTTGGCATCGTGGACACGCTCCCGCCTCCCTCTCGCCCTCCACGCACTCCCGACGCACATCACGCGTCACCACGCCGATGAGATGACATCGTTGCAGGGGGACTGACATCGCAGATGAGTCGACCACCGCCGGACCCACACGGCGGCGAGGGCCCCCGGCCGTCGCTACCGAACCGTTCCGTCCGCGTCGCCCGGAGTGACGAGGCCCGTCTCGTAGGCGAGGACGACGGCCTGGGCTCGGTCGCGCAGGGTGAGTTTGGCGAGGATCCGGGCCACATGGGTCTTCACCGTCGCCTCACTGAGGGTCAGGGTCCTTGCGGGTTCGCCGTTGGACAGGGCTCGGCCCACGAGTGTCAGCACCTCGTGTCGTGGAGGTCCACGCCGATTCGGGCCCGTTCGGCGTCGACCGCCGTCCGTGCGGCGCTCTCCCGCTCACGCTCCAGCAGCCGACCGCGCTCCTCCAGCGCCGACCGGTGGCACCGCCGCGCCCGGGCGAGGGCCACGCCCAGCCAGCCCGCGGCAGCACACGCCACCGCCAGCGCCACGATCGGCCATCCCACCCCTGAACTCCCCACTCCGCCACCCTCGCGTTCCCGCCCCACGATCCGCATCAGCCCCGGGGTCCGACCCTCCAGGGATTATGCCGCCCAGAGCCTTGATGTCGCCGTATTCCTTGTATACGCCGACGAGCCGCACGACGACCTGCTGCGGACTGCCGGGATCATGAATCATGGCACGAACTCAGGCTCGGGGGGACGGGGTGGCGTCACACCCCGGGTGTAACCGTACGAGCTCGTCATCCCGGGGATGTACGGGATGGCAGGCGAGCAGATGCAGCCGCCCAGGCCGGCGTCTTGGCGGCGGTGTCGACCCCGCCGCCAAAGAAGATGACGGCCTGATCGATGATCTCGTCGCCGGGCCGCTGCGGGGTGTCTCCCCGCTCGGCAGCGTATGCGTCCAGCAGGTCGCCGCGATCGGCCGTATCCCCCTGGCCGGTCGGCGACGATGTCTCGCAAGGTCGCCCGCAACCGGCTCCCCGCCCGGTGTTGGCGCCGATTGCCTGGCGTGGGGAGCCGGTTCAGCGCCCGCAGTGTGATCACTCTCCGATAGATCACGCGCACCAGGGTGCGCAGATCACTGACCGCCCACCGAACCGTCGGGCGGCAACGAGCCGGGGAACATGGTCACCATCAAGCTGTTGATGGTCAGGGCCAGCATCTCGTCCTGGACGTCCAGGAACTGTCCCTAAGGCTGCCTGGGCCGTCATGACGTCGGCGTAACCGTTGAGACGGCCGTGATGGAAGGCGGGCTGGGCGAGCCGTCGCCGCCGCCGGTGCTCGGCATACGGGCACGTCGCCAGCCCGTCGCCGACCAACTCCCTGATCCGGTCGTACGCCACTCCGCCCTTGTCGAACATGCGGTCCTCGACCAGCACCTGGCGGCGACGCCCCCCTGCCACGCGTGTGAGTGCACGTGCCGGCAGGCGGCTGTATGTGTCGGCTTATACCGGTGTGGGCTTGCCACGACGCACGGGAGGGGTACCGGACCTTCGGCGTCGTCAATCCGCACGAGGACGGGATCTCACTCGACACGTTCGTCGGGCGGCCGGCGGCAGCGGCATTCACTGCTCCCCCTGCCGCACGCCTCCGCGCAGCCGCAGGAGCCCCTGCCCGGCTCGGCTCTACCGGCGGAACGCTTCCGCGCGGCAGTGCGGGCAGCCGCACTCACCGAGGAGAACGACATCGCGCATCTGCCGCAGGACCTGATCACCAAGTACGTGGCGGACCTTCGGGCACGGCATCTGCTGTGACCGATCCCATGGGAGGCCGTGGGTGGTCACTGACGAGCCGCGGTCGGCGGCCGGGCCGTGACGTGAACCCTGAGGTGGCGTCAGCTCGGCAGCGAACGGCGGATGGTTCCGGCTGCCCTCAGGCGTGGACTGTGGTGGCGGGCCGCTCGGCCGTGGACAGCCGTTGCGAGCGACGGGCAAGGATGATGGTGACGGCGGGGAAGAGCACGTCGCAGACCAGGACCCCGCCGCCGTTGCCCGGAGCGTGGTTGCCGTTGGCGAACCACTGGTACACGTGGCCGATCACCGCGCCCCAGAGGAACATTCCGGCGCCGAGACCGACAGTGATGCGCTCACGGGCCGTGGCCGAGGGCGAGGCGGCGCGAAAGCCCATGACCGCGAGCCCGAGGTTGGCGAAGGCAATCTCGAACTCGAACGGGCTTCGATTGAAGCCGATCGTGGCGGCCATTCCGTCCGGGATGGTGACGAACGCGATCGTGAGCCACAGGCTCCCGCAGCCGAGGGCGGCGACGGCCCACCACCGCTGCCAGGTTTCCAATGCCGCTTGGCGGGAGGGGCTGCGCCGGGTGCGCATCAGCGCACCGACCGTCGCTACGAGCACCCAGACCAGAGGTAACGCGGACCGCACCGCATAGGAGATCTCACTCATGACCATAAGTCTTGCATGGTTAATATTAACCAGGCAAGACTCTGGTACGCTCGCCGCATGGACGACGGGCTCGCTGACTTGCTGCATCGCGTGGTGTTCCTGCTCGGGGAGGCCGCGCGGCAGCGCGGCGACGGCTCCGCCGGCCTGAGCTACAGCCAGATGCGATTGCTGGGGACGTTGGAGGACCTGCAGCCGGTGACTCAGCACCGCCTGGCACAGGCGCTGTCGGTATCCGACCCGGCGATCAGCCGGGCCCTGCGCCCGCTGGAGGCAGCCGGGCTCGTCGAGGTCCGCCCCGATCCCGACCACGGACGGCGACGACTGGTCGGCATCACCGACGCCGGCCGCGAAGCCTTTCACGAAAGCGGGAAACCGCTCTACGACGAGTTGCGCAACGCCCTGCTCGAGGCCGGTTTCCCTTACGAGCGGTACCTGTCCGACACCGTCCGGCTGGTACGGATCCTGGAGAAGTGAACCGGCGGGCGGATCCGATGGGATTCGCGCCGCGGCGCCCCCTCGGATCGCGCGGGCCCGGGTGATGCGGTCGGGACGGATTGCCGTCTGCCATCGGTGAACAGCGTCCCGAGGGGGCGCAACGGTCATTACCGTCCCGTCACATGACGACGATCACAACTCGTACGGTCGAATACCCGGCCGACAACCTGACGATGATCGGACACCTCGCGCTCCCGGCCGGTGCCGAGCGCCGGCCTGCCGTACTGGTCGGACCCGAGGGGGTCGGGCTCAGCGATGTGGAGCGACGCCGGGCCGAGGCGCTGGCCGAGCTGGGGTATGTGGCGCTCGCTTTCGACCTCCACGGTGGGCGCTATCTGGACGACCCGGACGAAATGTTGGCCCGCTGCATGCCGCTGCTTGCCGACCCCAACCGGATGCGGGGAATCGGTCACGCCGCGCTCGACGTGTTGCGTGCCGAACCACGGACGGACCCCGACCGGATCGCCGCCGTCGGCTACGGCACCGGGGGCGCGGTCGCACTGGAACTCGGCCGTGCCGGCGTAGACTTGCGCGCGATCGGGACAGTCAACGGATTGATCACGGGCCGACCGGGTGAGGCGGCACGCATTCGCTGCCCGGTGTGGGCCGGCGTCGGATCGGAAGACCCGATCATGACGCCCGCCCAACGGGACGCGTTTACCGAGGAGATGCGGGCCGCGGGCGTCGACTGGCGCCTCACGGTCTACGGAGGGGCCCTTCACGCCTTCCACCACCCGCCGGTCGACCACACCGTGCGTCCCGGCGTCGGCTACCACCCCCGGCACGCACAGCGAGCCTGGCATGACATCGTCGCCCTGCTCGCCGAGTGCCTGCCCGTCACGGATTGATCCGATCGGCTCCTGATACTCACTCCTGCCCGCCGGCGTGGTCTCCGCCCGGCTCCGATGCGTCCGGGTCGCGTAGCGGGCGCGGGGCATCGGCGGCCGGAGGGGGAGGGAAGGCGGTGAAGCTCACTGAGGGGCGGGGTCCTGGCTAGTCAGCCGTTGGACTGGCCCCGGCTTACGAGCGTCAGCACCTCGCGCTCCCGCGGTGTCAGGGCGGCCAGGTCGCGGTGGACGGCGACCGGGGCTGTGGGCTCAGGGGCCGGGCGGCGGAGTCGGCGTCGCCGCGACGACCGGCTCCCGGGCCGCTCGCGTGTGACGCGGTCGTTCCGCTGGGGCGTGGCGCGGTTCAGGAGGAACGGGGTGTCCCAGGACGGCACCCTGGGACATCGCGTTTCCGCACGTCACCCCGTGGGACGTCCCACGTCTTCCCGTTCCCGCCGCCGTCGCTGGTACCGGCCGGGCCGGCGGGGGACAGTCGTTGCCGTGCCGGGCGTCACGGCCCGGACGACAACGGAGGGAACAGAACCATGAGCGTACGCAGGAGTGCCGCCCTGGCGGCGACGACCCTGATGCTGGGCGGCGGCCTCGCGATGGCGCCCGCCGTCCAGGCGGCCCCGGCCTCCGCGGGCTCCACCGCCGCCGCACAGAGGTGCTGGCAGGACAGCATCACCGTGCCGTCCGACCGTGGCGCGGTGGCCTACTGGGAGTGCCGGCGCAAGGTCGGCAGCACGTGGCAGTCCAGCGTCCAGATCTGGGTCTACGACAAGAAGTCGGACGGCAAGTGCGTCTACGGCGACGTGAAGATCGGTAGCTGGCGGAAGACGTACAAGGCCTGTCCGAAGGGCAACAACGTGAACGGGGCCCGCACCGGCTGGCACAACGGCTACGACGCCCAGGTGACCATGTCGATCCGCTGACGCCACGCCCGTACGCCGGCGGCGGCCCGCACCCCGCTCGGGGGTGCGGCCGTCGCCGGTGCCACGGGCCGGGCCCCGCACGAGGCCGGCGAACCTCCACGCGAGGCCGGCGAACGCGGGGGATTTCGAGGGGGATCGGCCGCCAGGACCCACGGGCGGCCGGTCCCCACAGGCGATTCCGCGGCCGGTGTCCGCCACGGGCTCGTCCAGGGAGGTGCGGCGCAGGCACCAGTGGGTGCCGTCGATGAGCGCGACGGGCCCTGGACGCGCGGGCGGTGGCCGGCGAAGGCCCGGCTCCGGGGCCCAGCAGGCCAACTCGCGGTAGCTCCACGTCCCGCCGCCTGCCGCCCTTCTCCACCACCACCGCCATCCGGTCGGGGTGCCGTCAGGCCAGGGCCGCGTCGGCCCTGTGCACCGGCGGAGGAGCGTCGTCACCGACGGCTCGGGCGGAGGGCACGGCGTGCGCCGCCGAAACGATCATGTGCACAGGCAAGCGAACGGCGCGGCGGCGCCTCCGCCCCGCGTCAGTCGAACGACGCGATGTCGTCACGCGACGGCCTCGGGGGCTGACCACACCGTAGAACCCGCCGGCCGGCGGTCGCCCGACGACACGTTGCCTGACGCCTCGGGGTACCGCCACGTAATCTCTCCCCAATGGGCGCGGAAACTCGGCCAATTCCCGCCGCGTCATGGAGCGCAAGAGAGCCCCGAGCGACAGAGCGCGCCCCATACCCGGCCTCCGTGGCGGTGGCGGCGCCTTTCGGCGGGAAACGCCCGGCGCGCGTATCTCCCGTAACGGCCTCTTTCCTTCGCGGCGCACCCGGTGTCGGCCGGAAGTGTGCGGCGGATGTCCGCGCCGGACGGAATTGCCGCAGGGTAAACGCCCTGCCCGTGCGCCCGGTTCCTGGGCGGAAGCGTTCGCGCATTTCAAGCATGGCGGGCCATAGCGGCCGGTTTGTGTGCCGCGTGCGGTGGTTGTGCGGTGGTTCCGTGACCGGAGGAAGCTTTCACCATACCCAGGCCGCCGGACCCTCACTATTGCCCTTTTGGGCAATGATCGTTCTTTGCCGAGATGATGCTGGCGAAAAAGAGGGAGAGATGTTTTGCTTGCTCCGGCTCACCGGCCGGGGGCCAGTGCGCCGCCAACTGGCCCCGTGTGGCAGCACCTGGTGCCGACGGCCGTTCGCGTCCCCGCATCCGATCAGGACAGAGGAGATTCCGAAATGGCTGAGGTACACCTCGCGGCGGGCACTCTGGAGTACGAGGACACCGGTGGCGACGGGCCCGTGGTGGTCCTGCTGCACGGTGTCGCGATGGACGGCTCCCTGTGGCGCCACGTGGTGGCGGATCTGCGCGGGGAATTCCGGTGCGTGGTACCGACATTGCCGCTCGGCGGGCATCGCCGGCCCATGAAGGAGGACGCCGACCTGTCCATCCCCGGCGTGGCCGGGATCGTCGCGGACTTCCTCGACGAACTGGACCTGCGCGACGTGACCCTGGTGATGAGCGACTGGGGCGGGGGCCAGGCGCTGGTCGCGCTGGGCCGGGACGAGCGGATCGGACGTCTCGTCATCACGTCGTGCGAGGCGTTCGACAACTTCCCGCCCGGGCTGCCCGGTTCGAATTTGTTCACCTCGGCGAAGATGCCCGGCGGCCTCAACTTCGCCTTCAAGCTCCTGAAGATGAAGCCGATGCGGCGGCTGCCGATGACCTGGGGCTGGATGAGCAAGCGGCCGGTCCCGCACGAGGTGATGAACGGTTGGTTCGAGCCGCTGTGGACCAACCCCGAGATCCGCCGTGACCTGCGGAAGTACGTCCTCGGAGTGCCGCCCAAGGAGGAGCTGCTGTCCTGGGCCGAGAAGCTGCGCGACTTCGACCGCCCGGCGCTGGTGGTGTGGGCCGCCGAGGACAAGGTGATGCCGCCGGAGCACGGACGGAAACTCGCGGAGCTGCTGCCGCAGGGCGAGCTGGTGGAGCTCGACGACTGCTACACGCTCATTCCCGAGGACCAGCCGGCGCGGCTCTCCGCGTACATCCGGTCGTTCCTCCTCACGGGCAAGGCCGTCGGCTAGCCGCCGTCCGTACGGCGGGATCCTCACCCGGCCGCCCTCCGCTCCGGAGGCGGCCACCCGGTGCTCGGAGTGACACCGCCCGTTTCAGCGGATGGCGCTGCCCCTCCTTCGGCGGGCGGCGAGAAGCCGGACGGGCCGGCGTCCACATCACGCCACAGCCGTAGGTACACGGACACCGGCGGACGCGGGGCGGGGACGCGTGGTCCGACCGGGAAGACAGGGGCGCGAGAGCCGACCGCGCGAGGCGCCGGTACGGGGCCGCGAGCGCTGGAACGCCGGGCCACCGGATTATCGGGCCACCGGGTTATCGGGCTACCCGAAACGCGAAGCCACGGGCCGCCCGGGACTACCGAAATCCACGCACACGATACGCACACGCACACGCACACAAATCCGTGGATCCCGGGACCAGGAATCCACGGAACCGGCGAACCGGCGAACCGAGCAGCCGGAAAAGCAGGGCGCACGGAACGACAGGGGGACGTGATGGCTGAAGCGATGGGCGCGACGGATCCGGCGGGCGACGCGGCCGGGCCGGGGGACGGGCGGCGGCGGCCCACTCCCCTGACGGACCGGCTGGCCGCCCTGCCGCCGGAAGCCCGGTACGCGGTCCTGCTGGAACTGGTCCGGGAGAAGACCGCCGAGTTGCTGGGCACGGACCCTCACGACATCTCCCCCGACCTCGCCTACCGCGACTTCGGCTACAACTCCCTGGCCGCGCTGGAGCTGACGGGCAATCTCGCCGCGGCCACCGGCCTCGACCTGCCGCTGACAGTGCTGTTCGACCATCCGTCGCCCGCCGCCGTGGCCGCGCACCTGCTGGCGTCCCTGGGGTGGGGGCCGGAGGCGGAAGCCGTCCCCGAAACCCCGGCGGACCCGTCCGCCGGCTCCGGTCCCGACGACCCCGTCGCCGTCGTCGGCATGGCCTGCCGCTACCCGGGCGGCATCGCCTCCCCCGCCGACCTGTGGGACGCCGTGGCCGCCGGGCGGGACCTGGTGTCGGGCTTCCCCGCCGACCGCGGCTGGGACCTCGACCGCCTCTTCTCCGACGATCCGGAGCGCCCCGGAACCTGTTACGCCCGCGCCGGCGGCTTCCTCGACCCGGTGGCCGACTTCGACGCGGACTTCTTCGGCGTCTCGCGCCGCGAGGCGCTGGCGATGGACCCGCAGCAGCGGCTGCTCCTGCACACGGTCTGGGAGGCCCTGGAGCACGCGGGGATCGATCCCGGCACCTTGCGGAAGTCGCCGACGGGCGTCTTCGTCGGCAGCAGCGGCCAGGACTACGAGCAGGTGGCCCGTTCGGGGCCGCACGAGCTGGAGGGCTACTGGGGCATCGGTTCCGCCGGCAGCGTGCTCTCCGGCCGGGTGGCCTACGTCTTCGGCTTCGAGGGCCCGGCGCTCACCGTCGACACGGCCTGTTCCTCGTCCCTGGTGAGCGTGCACCTGGCGGCCCGGGCGCTGCGGGCCGGCGAGTGCTCGCTCGCGCTCGCCGGCGGGGTCGCCGTGATGGCGACGCCCAAGGTGTTCACCGAGTTCAGCCGGCAGCGGGCGCTGTCCCCGGACGGCCGGTGCCGCTCGTACGCGGAGGCGGCCGACGGTACGGGGTGGGCGGAGGGCGTCGGCGTCCTGGTCCTGGAGCGGCTGAGCGAGGCGCGGCGGCGCGGCCACCGGGTGCTGGCGCTCCTGCCCGGTTCCGCCGTCAACCAGGACGGCGCCAGCAACGGCCTGACGGCGCCGAGCGGCGCCGCGCAGCAGCGGGTCGTGGGGCAGGCGCTGGCGGCGGCCGGGCTCCGCCCGGGGGACGTCGACGCGGTGGAGGGCCACGGCACGGGTACGACGCTCGGCGACCCGATCGAGATCGACTCGCTGGCGGCGGTGTTCGGCGGTGACCGGCCCGCCGGGCGGCCGCTGCGGCTGGGTTCGCTGAAGTCCAACATCGGCCACAGCCAGGCGGCGGCGGGCGTCGGCGGCCTGATCAAGATGATCATGGCGTTGCGGCACGGGGTGCTGCCCAGGACCCTGCACGTCGACCGCCCCACACCGAAGGCGGACTGGTCGAGCGGCGCCGTGTCCCTGCTGCGGGAGCCGGTGCCGTGGCCGCGGGGCGAGCGGATCCGCCGGGCCGGGGTGTCGGCGTTCGGGGTCGGCGGCACGAACGCGCACGTCCTGGTGGAGGAGGCACCGGCCGACGACGCGAAGGAGGCGCCCGCGGGCGACGCGAAGGGGGCGCCCGCGGGCGACGTGGGAGCGGCGGCGCCCGCCGACGGCCCGGAGCCCGCGCCGGACGCCGCCGCTCCCCCGGCCGTCCCCTGGCTGCTCTCCGCCAAGTCCCCCGCCGCGCTGCGCGACCAGGCGCGCCGGCTGTACACCCACCTCACGACCCGCCCGGATACGGATACCGCCCCCGCCGACGTCGGGGCCGCACTCGCCCTCACCCGCGCCCACTTCGACCACCGGGCCGCCGTCACGGGCACGTCGCGCGCCGAACTACTGGACGGAATAGCTGGGTTGGCGCGCGGCGAGGCGACGGAGGGTACGGCGGTGGGCCGGGCCGGCACCGGCGGCAAGGTCGTCTTCGTCTTCCCCGGGCAGGGCTCCCAATGGCTCGGCATGAGCCGCGAACTCGCCTCCAGGGAGCCCGTGTTCGCCGATGAACTGCGCGCCTGCGCGGAGGCGCTCGCGCCGCACGTCGCGTGGTCCCTCGACGAGGTGCTGCGTGGCGCGCCGGGCGCTCCCTCGCTCGACCGCGTGGACGTCGTCCAGCCGGCCCTGTTCGCCGTGATGGCCGCGCTCGCCGCGCTCTGGCGGCGGTACGGGGTGCGGCCGGACGCGGTCGTCGGGCACTCGCAGGGCGAGATCGCCGCCGCGTACGTCGCCGGGGGGCTGTCGCTGGAGGACGCGGCCCGCGTGGTGGCGCTGCGGAGCCGGGCCATCGCCGCGACCATGGCCGGGCGCGGCGGGATGGCGTCGGTGACGGCGCCCCCGGAGCGGCTGCTGCCGCTGCTCGGCCGCTGGGACGGGCACCTCTCGGTGGCCGCCGTGAACGGACCGTCCTCCCTCACCGTCTCCGGCGATCCCCGCGCCCTGGACGAGCTCCTCGCCCGCTGCGCCGAGGAGGGCTTCTGGGCCCGGCGCGTCCCCGTCGACTACGCGTCGCACTCCGCGCAGGCCGAGGCCGTGGAGGAGGAGCTCGCCGAGGTCCTCGCGCCGCTCGCGCCCCGCTCCGGAACCGTCGCCTTCCATTCGACGGTCACGGCGGGGCTGTTCGACACGGCGGGGCTCGACGCGGGCTACTGGTACCGGAACCTGCGGCGGACGGTCCGCTTCGACGAGGTCGTCCGAGGTCTCCTGGACACCGGTCACACCACGTTCGTCGAGGTGAGCCCGCACCCCATCCTCACGGTCGCGCTGGAACAGACGGTGGAGGCGGCGGGCGCGCCGGCGGCCGTCCTCGCCACCTCCCGGCGGGACGGCGAGGCGGCGGCCTTCACCGCCGCCCTCGCGGCGGCGCACGTGCACGGCGCGCCGGTCGCGTGGGACGCCGTGTTCGACGCGGGCGCCGCCCGGCGGGCGGAACTCCCCACGTACGCCTTCCAGTCGGAGCGGTACTGGGCCGCGCCCCGGCCCACCGAGCGGGACGCCGACGGCGCGGGCCGACGCCCGACGGGCCATCCGCTGCTCACCTGGGTCACCGAACTGGCCTACACCGAGGGCCGGTTGCTCGGCGGACGCATATCCCGGGACGCGCACCCGTGGCTGGACGATCACGCGGTGCACGACACCGTCCTGGTCCCCGGCACGGCGTTCGTGGACATGGCGGCGCTGGCGGCCGGCCGGGCCGGCTGCGACACGGTGGCCGAACTGACCCTGGAGAAGCCGCTGGCCCTCGCGGCGGGGGCGGCGTTCGACCTCCAAGCGGTGGTGGGCGCGCCGGACGAACGGGGTGCCCGGCCCGTCTCCGTCCACGCGCGTCCCGCCGGGGCGGCGGACGGCGAGGAGTGGACGCGGCACGCGACCGGCTTCCTCACGGCGGCGGCGCCACCGGACACGCCCCCGCCACCGGCCGCCTGGCCTCCGCCCGGTGCCACGCCCGTGTCCCTCGACGGCCTCTACGACCGGCTCGCCGACCGCGGTTTCGGCTACGGCCCGGCCTTCCGGGGGCTGCGCGCGGCCTGGCGGCAGGGGGACGACCTCCTGGCGGAGGTGGACACCACGGAGGACGCGGACGGCTTCGGGATCCACCCGGCGCTGCTGGACGCGGCGTTCCACGCCCGGCTCCCCGAGACGGCGGGAACGGGCACGGCCGACGCGGCGGACACGGACGGCGTCGCGGGCACGGACGACAGGTCGTACAAGGAAGGCGCGTCGTACGAGGGAGGCGCGCCCGGCAAGGCAGATACGTTCGGCGGGGACGACGCGTCGGCGCCCGTCTGGCTGCCGTTCGTCTGGTCCGGCGTCCGCATCGCCCGCCCGGGCGCCACTCGGCTCCGGGTGACGCTGACCGGACTCGGCGAGGGCGTGGCCCGGATGTCGGCCACCGACGAGACGGGGGCTCCGGTCGTCTCCGTCGCGTCGGTGACGGCCCGTCCGGTGTCAGCGGCGGCGCTGGCGTCGGTACGTCCGGCGGCGGACGCGCTGTTCCGCCTCGCGTGGCAGCCGGTCGCCGCGCCGGAACGCCCCGACGGAACGGGCGCGGTACGCGGCGCGGACGTCGCGGTGGCCGCTCCGGAACACCCCGGCGCAACGGGCGCCGCACCCGCTACAGACGTCGAGGTGGCCACAACGGAACGCCCGAACACCCCCGGCGCGAACGTCAAGACCGCCGCTGCGGAACACCCTGACGCAACGGGCGCCACACCCGCTACAGACGGCGCGGTGGCCACGCCGGAACGCCCGGACACCCCCGGCGCCGACGTCAAGGCCGCCGCTCCGGAACACCCTGACGCAACGGACACGGCACTCGACGCGAACGTCGAGGTGACCAAAACGGAACGCCCCGGCGCACCACTTCACCCCGACGGCGACGCGCCCACAACAAAACACCCCAATGCAACATGCACAACACTCGCCACGAACAGCAAGGCGACGCCCCCAACAGAGCCCCCCAGCGCCCCCACCGCAGTGCTGAGCGCCGACGGCAAGGCCCCCGCCTACGCGGCCGGCCTCCCCGTGTACCCGGACGTGGCCGCGCTCGCCGCGGCGGCCACGGCGGTCCCCGAGACCGTCCTCGTACCGGTGCCCGCCCCGCGCGGCGCGGACGCGGACGAGGTCCGGGCGGTCGCGCACCGTACTCTCGCGCTGCTCCAGGCGTGGCTCGCGGACGAGCGCCTCGCCGGTTCCCGGCTCGTCCTCGTCACCCGCGGGGCCGTCGCCGTCGCGGCGGACGAGGCCGTCCGGCCGGGCCTGGCCCCGCTCTGGGGCCTGGTCCGCTCCGCGCAGGCCGAACACCCCGGGCGGTTCGCGCTCGTCGACCTCGACGACGCCGACCACCGGCGGCTCCCCCTGGCGCTCCTCGGCGAGGAGCCGCAGCTCGCCGTGCGCGGCGGCACCGCGTACGCGCCGCGCGTCGTGCGGGCCGGTGCCGCCGGGGAGCCGCTGCCGTTCGATCCCGACGGCACCGTGCTGGTCACCGGTGGCACCGGGGGCATCGGCGCCCTGGTGGCCCGGCACCTGGTCGTGGAGCACGGTGCCCGGCACCTGCTGCTGGCCGGACGCCGCGGGACGGCGGCCGAGGGCGTCGCCGAACTGGTCGCGGAGCTCCGCTCGTCGGGCGCCGAGGTCACCGTGGCCGCCTGTGACGTGACCGACCGGGCGGCCGTGGCCGGCCTGCTGGCCTCGGTGCCGCCGGAGCACCCGCTCACGTCCGTCGTCCACTCGGCGGGCGTGCTCGACGACGGGCTCGTCGAGGCGCTCACGCCCGAGCGCCTCGACGGCGTCCTGCGGCCCAAGACCGATGCCGTCCTCCATCTGCACGAGCTCACGGCGGGCGCCCCGCTCCGGTCGTTCGTCCTCTTCTCCTCCGTGGCGGGCACCGTCGGCGGCCCCGGTCAGGGGAACTACGCCGCGGCCAACACGTTCCTCGACGCCTTCGCCCACTGGCGGCGGGCGCGGGGGCTGCCCGCCGTCTCCCTCGCCTGGGGGCTGTGGGAGGAGACGAGCGCCATGACACGGCACCTGGCGGGCGAGGGGGTGGCCCGGCTCGGCAGGTCGGGGCTGGCCCCGCTGGCGACCGGCGAGGCGCTGCGCCTCTTCGACGCGGCGCACGGCACCGGTGACGCGCTGCTGCTGCCCGCCCGGTTCGACGCGGCCGCCCTGCGCGCCCAGGGCCGCGACGGCATGCTCCCCGCACCGCTCCGCGCCCTGGCCCCCGCCCCGGCGGGCGCGGCGGACAAGGCGGGGACGGCCGACAGGGCGGGGACGGCCGGCGCCACCCTGCCCGCCCGGCTCGCGGCGGCGCCCGCGGAGGAGCGCGACGCGCTCGTCGCGGCCGTCGTCACCGCCGAGGTCGCGGCGCTCCTCGGGCACGAGGACGCCTCGACGGTCGACGCGGAACGGCCGTTCAAGGAGCTGGGCCTGGACTCGCTCGGCGCCGTGCGGCTCCGCAACCGGCTGAGCCGCGTCACCGGCCTCTCCCTCCCGTCCACCCTCGTCTTCGGCCATCCGACGGTCCCCGCCCTCGCCGCCCGGCTGCGCGCCCTGCTGGAGGAGCGCGCCGCCCCGGACGAGCCGGGCTCCGGCACGTCCGCCGTCCTGGCGGACCTCGACCGGCTCGCCGCCCTGCTGCCGTCCGTCCCGCCGTCCGAGGCGGACGCGGTGGGCGCCCGGCTGCGCGCGCTGCTCGCCGCGGTGGAGCGCCCGGACCCCGGGGACGGTGACGGGCGGCGGATCGAGGACGCCACCGCCGACGAGCTCTTCGACCTCATCGACCGCGACCTGGGGGTGGCCTGAGCCATGCCGGACGACGACAAGACACTCCGGTACCTCAAGCGCGTGGCGGCCGAACTGCAGAGCACCCGCGAGCGGCTGCGCCGGGCGGAGGCCCGGACCACCGAACCCGTGGCGGTCGTCGGGATGGCGTGCCGCTACCCGGGCGGCATCACCTCCGCCGACGGGCTGTGGGAGGCCGTGGCCGCCGGGCGGGACGTCGTCGGGCCGTTCCCGGACGACCGGGGCTGGGACCTCGACGGCCTCTTCGACGACGACCCCGACCGCCCGGGCACCACCTACACCCGGGCCGGCGGCTTCCTGGAGGGGGCGACGGAGTTCGACGCCGGGTTCTTCGGCATCGGCCCCACCGAGGCCCGGGCCATGGACCCCCAGCAACGGCTGCTCCTGCAGACCGTCTGGGAGTGCCTGGAGGACGCCGGCATCGACCCGGGCACCCTGCGCGGCTCCCGTACCGGCGTGTTCGTGGGGACGGCCGGACAGGACTACGCGCACCTCGCCCGCTCCGGGCCGAGCGACCTGGAGGGCTACTGGGGCATCGGCTCGGCGGGCAGCGTCCTGTCGGGGCGCGTCTCGTACGTGCTGGGTTTCGAGGGCCCGGCCCTCACCATCGACACGGCGTGCTCGTCGTCGCTGGTCGGCGTGCACCTCGCGGCGCAGGCGCTGCGGCAGGGCGAGTGCGCGCTCGCCCTCGTCGGCGGTGTGACGGTGATGTCCACGCCGGGCGTCTTCACGGAGTTCGGCCGGCAGCGCGCGCTGTCGCCGGACGGCCGGTGCCGGGCCTACGCGGCGGCGGCGAACGGCACGGGCTGGAGCGAGGGGGTCGGCGTCGTCCTGCTGGAGCGGCTGTCCGAGGCCCGGCGCAACGGCCGTCGCGTCCTCGCCGTCCTGCGGGGTTCCGCCGTCAACCAGGACGGCGCGAGCAACGGCCTCACCGCGCCCAACGGCACGTCCCAGCAGCACGTCATCGGTCAGGCGCTGGCCGCCGCCGGGCTGCGCCCCGCCGACGTCGACGCCGTCGAGGGGCACGGCACCGGCACCACGCTCGGCGACCCCATCGAGATCGACGCGCTGAACGCCGTCTACGGCCGCGAGCGCGACGGCCGGCCGCCGCTGCGGCTGGGCTCGCTCAAGTCCAACCTGGGGCACACGCAGGCCGCGGCGGGGGTCGGCGGTCTCATCAAGACGGTCCAGGCGTTGCGGCACGAGGTGCTGCCCCGCACCCTGCACGTGGACCGGCCGACGCCGAAGGCCGACTGGTCGGGGGGCGGCCTCGCGCTGCTGACGGAGGACGTGCCCTGGCCCCGGGGGGAGCGGGTCCGGCGGGCCGGCGTCTCCTCGTTCGGCATCAGCGGCAGCAACGCCCACGTCATCGTCGAGGAGGCGCCCGCCGGCACGGACGGCGAGAACACGGGCCGTCCCGCCGAACTCCCGGCCGTCCCCTGGCTGTTCTCCGCCAAGTCGCCCGCCGCCCTCCGCGACCAGGCTCGGCGGCTCCACGCCCACCTGGCCGCCCGTCCCGACGCCACTCCGGCCGACGCCGGCGCCGCGCTCGCCCGGACCCGGGCCCGCTTCGAGCACCGGGCGGCCGTCGTGGGCGGCGGGCGGGACGAACTGCTCGCCGGGCTCGCGGCTTTCGCCGCGGGCGAGCTGCCCGCGAACGGCGTCCGGGGCGTGGCCGGGCGGGCGGGCCGGACGGCGTTCCTCTTCTCCGGCCAGGGCTCCCAGCGGGCCGGCGCCGGACGTGAACTAGCCGCCGCCTACCCGGCGTTCGCGGAGGCCCTGGACGCGGTCTGCGCCGAGCTGGACCGGCACCTGGACCGGCCGCTGCGTCCGGTGATGTCCGCGGCCGAGGGGACGCCCGAGGCGGCCCTCCTGCACCACACCGCGTACACCCAGCCCGCCTTGTTCGCCCTGGAGACCGCCCTCTACCGGCTCGTCGAGTCCTGGGGGTTCACCCCCGACTTCCTGCTGGGCCACTCGGTCGGCGAACTGACCGCCGCGCACGTCGCCGGGGTGCTGTCGCTGGCCGACGCGAGCGCCCTGGTGGCCGCGCGCGGCGCGCTGATGCAGTCGCTGCCGGAGGGCGGCGCGATGACGGCGGTGGAGGCGTCGGAGGACGAGGTCCGCGAAAGCCTGGCGGCGTACGAGGAGTTGGCGGTGGCGGCGGTCAACGGGCCGCGCTCCGTCGTGGTGTCCGGTGCCGTCGGCGCCCTCGCCGCCTGGGAGTCCCCGTGGCGGGAGCGGGGCCGGCGCACCACCCGGCTGCGGGTGAGCCACGCCTTCCACTCGCCGCTGACGCGGCCCGTGCTCGGCCGGCTCGCGGAGGTGGCACGGGGTCTGGAGTTCCGGCCGCCCCGGATCCCGGTGGTATCCGACGTGACCGGCGCCCTCGCCGGGGAAGAACTCACCGACCCGGACTACTGGGTGCGGCACGCCGAGCGGCCGGTCCGCTTCCACGACGGCGTCCGCGCCCTGGAGGCGGCGGGCGCGACCGCCTTCCTGGAGCTCGGCCCCGGCGGGGTGCTCACGGGCATGGCGCGGGACTGCCTCGGCGCCCCGTCCTCCGCCGTCCTCGCCGCCACCCTGGACGGACGCGCACCCGAGCCCGTCTCCCTCGTCACCGCCCTCACCGAGCTGCACGCGCACGGCACGGGCGGCGATGTCGCGGGCCTCTTCCCGCCCGGGGCGGGCCGCGGAGTGAGCCTGCCCACCTACCCGTTCCAGCCGCGCCGGTACTGGGTCGACGTCCGGTGGACGGCGCCCGGGCAGCGGCCCGCGGCGGCCCCTGAGGAACCGGCGGACGCCGCCCCTCCGGAGGCCCCACGGGACGTCCTCGGCATCGTCCTGACGCAGACCGCCCGCGTTCTCGGGTACGACGAGGGCACCGCCGTGGACCCGGACCGCACACTGCCGGAGCTCGGCGTCGACTCGCTCGGGGCCGTCCGGCTGCAACGCGCCCTCTCCGCCGCCACCGGGCTCGACCTGCCGGTGACGCTCCTGGTCGACCACCCCACCCCCCGGGCGGTCGCGGACCACCTGCGACCGCTGACCGAAGCGCCCACGCCCCCGCCCCCGGCACCCGCGCCGACCGCCGAGGCCACCACACCGGAGCCCCGGACCGCCGCGCCGGCCGCCGCCTCGGGGCCCGGGACCACCGCGCCCGAGCCGGGAGGCGCCGGGCGGGGCCCCGCCACCACACTCCTCCTGAACGCCCACGCACGCGGGGAACTGCCGCTGGTCGTCACGGAATTGCGCCGGGCCGCCACCGAACTCCCCGCGTTCACCTCGCCTGACAAATCCCCCGACGAATCCCCCGACAGAACCCCCGACG
>NZ_JBPQTX010000001.1:0-103515 GCF_051386555.1 Streptomyces sp. URMC 126 | reverse complement strand
GGCTCACACCGCCCACCCCCGGCTCACACCGCCCGGCCCAGCCGCGCCAGCAGCCGCGTCCAGTCGTCCGCGCCGGGCGGCGCCGGAACCGGGGCCGCGAACAGACCGGTGGGCGACAGATCCTCGCCGTACGCGCCGAACGCCCGCTCCGCCGCCCTGACCAGCGGCTCCGGCGGACGCTCCGCCGCCGCTCCGACGGCACGCGCCAGGTCCCAGGCGTGCACCACCGCGTCGGCCGTCATCTCCGCGCAGTAGTCCTCCGCGCTCGTCTCGCCGTAGGACAGCCGCACCGTGCGCCCCAGCGCGCCCCGCGCCCCGAACGCCGCGACGGCGGCCTCCGCCGCCGCGTCCCACACGGCCGGCGGATCGTCGCCGAGCACGTCACCGTCCAGCTCGTCGCCGACGTCCTCGACCGACGCGCCGTCCAGCAGGCGCGGCACCCACAGCTGCTCGGCCGTGAGGTGGTTCACCAGGTCCCGCACCGTCCACTCCGAGCACGGCGTCGGCGCGTCCCACTGGCGCGGCCGGACCGCGTGCACCCGCTCCCCGAACCGTTCAAGCGCCTGCCGGTGCCGGGCCCGCAGCGCGCTCTTCGCCTCGTTCGTCATCCCTCCATGCTCGGCGCGCCCGCCGCTCCGCGCGAGCCCGCCCCCCGGGTCGGCCGAACGGCCCAGCCGCCGCTCGCGCCCAACCCCCGGCGGTGCGAGGGTGCGGAAAAGGGGTGCCGGAGCGCGGACCGCGCGGTGCGGAGGTGACGGACGGTGGAGCTCCCCCTGGTCGTGGGCGTCGACGGATCCACGGGCAGCCTGCGGGCCCTGGACTGGGCCGTGGACGAGGCGGCCCGCCACGACGCGCGGCTGCGCGTGCTGTACGCGTCACTGTGGGAGCGCTACGAAGGACGCCTCCCGCCCCCGGACGGACCCTCCCCCGAAGCGCGCGCCGAGGAGGCCGTCGCCCCCGCCGCGGCCCGGCACGCCCAGGAGCGCGACCCGTCCGTGCGCGTGCACGCCGAGACCGTCCCCGAGGAGGCCGTCAACGCCCTCGTCGAGGCGAGCCGGCACGCCGCCGCGGTGATCACCGGCCCCTCCGGCCGGGGCACCCTCACCGGACTGCTGCTCGGCTCGGTCAGTCTCGCGGTGGCGGCCCGTGCCCACTGCCCGGTGATCGTCGTGCGCGGCTCCGAGGACGGCCTGCGCGGCTCCCGGGGCCGGGTCCTGGTCGGCGTCGGGGACAGCGAGGAGGCGCCCGCCGCCGTCCGCTTCGCCTTCCGCGAGGCCGCCGCCCGGGGCTGCGAGCTGTACGCCGTCCACTCCTGGCGGCACCCCGCCCGGCAGTCCGTGACCCACTACCCGCTGCCCAGCGACGAGCCCCTCGACCACGAGGAGCGGGCCGGCCGGGAGCTGCACGAGGCGCTGCGCGCGGCCGAGGCCGCGTACCCGGACGTCACCGTACGCGCCGTGACCGTCGAGGGCCCGGCCCACCGGACCCTCGTCGCCGCCTCCGACGAGGCCGACCTGCTGGTGGTCGGCGCCGTCCGGCGGCACCACGGGCGCGGCCTCCAGCTCGGGCGGGTCAGCCACACCGCGCTGCACCGGGCGGACTGCCCGGTCGCGGTGGTCCCGGCGGACCCGCAGCCGGCCGGCGGCTCCTGACCGTCCGCGCGGGACCACCCGCCCGTACGCCCGGGGCCGTGGGGCGGCGATCCGTCCGGCCCTCAGTCCGGCGTCCGCCAGTCCAGCCGGAGGATCGCCAGGTCGTCGGCGTGCCGCTCGGCGTTGAGCTCCCGCACGGTCGTGACGAGCCGGTCGAGCTGACGCTCCGGCGGCTCCCACGACGGCACCCCGTTGACCAGGTCCACGAGGCCCTCCGTGCCCAGCCGGTCCGAGCCCGGCCCGGCGTGCCCCTCGATCAGCCCGTCCGTGTACAGCGTCAGCGCCCCGGAGCGCGGCAGCGCGAGCCGGGTGGCCGGCCAGTGGCACAGGCCCGGCGCGAGGCCGAGGGCCACCCCGTGCTCCGCCACCACCGGCCGGGTCGTCCCCTCCGCCGTGAGCAGCGGCTCGTGGTGCCCGGCCAAGTGCAGGACGGCGGTGGGCTCCCGCAGGTCCAGCGTCAGCAGTGAGCACGTGGCGAACATCTCCTGCCGCGTGCGCTCGGCCACCAGCATGCGCTCCAGCAGGTCCAGCAGCCGCTCGCCCCGGTGCCCGGCCAGGGTCAGGGCCCGCCATGTGATGCGCAGCGCGACGCCGAGCGCGGCCTCGTCGGGGCCGTGCCCGCTCACATCGCCTATCAGCGCGTGCACGACGTGGTCGTCGGTCTGGACGACGTCCAGGAAGTCACCGGCCAGCAGGGCGCTCTCACGGCCCGGCAGATAGCGGGTGGTGGCCGTCACGGCGGGCGACTCCAGCAGTGGCGTCGGCAGCAGGCCGCGCTCCAGCCGGGTGTTCTCCTGCGCCCGCAACTGGGTCGCCTGGAGCTCCGCCTTGGCCCGCTCGGCCTGCTTGCGGTGCACCGCGTAGTGCACGGCGCGCTGCAGCAGCTCCGGCTCCACCTGCCCCTTGACGAGGTAGTCCTGGGCGCCCGCGGTCACCGCCCGTACCCCGGCGTGCGACTCCGCGAGACCGGTCAGCACGATGACCGCCACGTGCGGGTCCGCGTGCTGCACGGCGGTGACCGCCGCCGTGCCGGAGGCGTCCGGCAGGTGCAGGTCCAGCAGCACGCAGTCGGCGCCGTCCGTGACCAGCTCCGCGCGGGCCTCGGCCAGCGTCTTGCGCCAGACCAGCGTGTGGTCCAGCCCGGTGTCGGCCAGCAACTCCTCCACCAGGAGGGCGTCCCCCGCGTCGTCCTCGACGAGCAGGACGCGGTAGCGCGGCGGCACGGCGGACCCCGGCCCCGGGAGGACGCCGCCGGTCAGACGCCCGGGGACGTCGGAAGTCTGCGCGGTCACGAGGCGGGCCGTCCGTTCCCCGCCGCGGCGCCCTCCAGGGCGCTCCGCGCGGCAGCGGCGGCCGGCCGGTCCGGCCCGGCCTCCTCCGCCCCCGCCGCGCCGTCCGCCGGCACCGCGTCGGCGGACCCGGAGGCCGGCAGCGTGAAGACGACGCGGGCGCCGCCCTCGTGCTCCGGATCGACGGCGATCGTGCCCCCGTGGAACTCGACGATCTTGCGGCACATCGCCAGGCCGATGCCGGTGCCCGGATAGGCCTCCCGGGTGTGCAGCCGCTGGAAGAGGGCGAACACCTTCTCCGTGTACTCCGGGCCGATCCCGATGCCGTTGTCGGTGACGGCGAACCGCCAGACGTCACCGTCCCGCTCGGCCGACACGTGGACGGCCGGACGGCGGTCCGGCGAACGGAACTTCACCGCGTTCGAGACCAGGTTCTGCCAGAGCATGCCCAACTGCGTCCGGTCGCCCACCACCGTGGGCAGCGGATCGTGGGTGACCTCCGCCCCGGACTCCTCCAGCGGCACGCTCAGCGCGTCCAGCGTGGTCTCCAGGACGGCCTCCAGGTCCACGGTGTCGTGGTCGTTGTGCACCCGGCCGACGCGCGAGAAGGCCAGCAGGTCGTTGATGAGCACCTGCATGCGGTTGGCGCCGTCCACCGCGAAGCCGATGTACTGATGCGCCCGCTCGTCCAGGCCGTCGCCGTACCGGCGTTGGAGGAGCTGGCAGAAGCTCGCCACCTTCCGCAGCGGCTCCTGGAGGTCGTGCGAGGCGACGTAAGCGAACTGCTCCAGCTCGGCGTTGGAACGGCGCAGGTCGGCGGCCTGCTCGTCGAGCAGGGTACGGGCCTTCTCGCTGAACTCCAGCTGCCCCACCATCCGCCGGCGCATCGCCTCCACGTCGCCGCTCAGCCGGCGCAGGTCGGCGGGGCCGGTCGCCGCGATGGAGTGCCCGAAGTGCCCCTGGGCCACCAGCCGGGCGTCCGCGCCCAGCCGCTCCAGCGGGCCGGTGACGCCCCGCCGCAGTCCCTCGAAGACCAGGACCGCCACCAGGACGATCACCACCGCGATGGCCGCGAAGACCCCGTTGCGGAGCCGACGGGTATCGGCCAGGTCGGCACTCGTCCCGGCCCGCTCCTCCGCGAGGTGCCGCTGCTGCTCGCGGAGCGCCTCGCGGACGGAGTCGAAGGCGCTCTTCCCGGCGCCCACCCGTTCGACGGCGCGGGCCGCCTCCGGGCCCGGGGCCGCCGCGACCGGCCGGGCGATCCGCGCCTGCCACGCCTCGGCCCGCTCCCGTACCTGGTCCAGATCCGCACGGGCGGCCGGCTCGTCGCCGACCAGTCCGCGCAGCCGCGCGACGGCCTTCTTCTCGTCCGCGAGGCCCCGCGTATAGGGCTCCAGGAAGTCCTGACGGCCGGTGAGGCCGTAACCCCGCACGCCCGTCTCCTGGTTGACCAGCGCGTTCTCCAGCCGCACCGCCTCGACGAGCGCCGGGGACCGGACGTCCACCAGATGGTCGCTGATCGACGCGGTCCGGGCGAGCGCCCACGCCCCCAGGGCGCCGAGCACGGTGAGCACGACGAGCGTCGTGCTCACGCCGACGCGCAGCCACTGACGCGTCGTCCAGCCCTGCCGGCCGGCCGCGCCCGGCGTCCCGCCGGCCCGTCCCGTCCCGGTGGGGTCCCCGGACGGGGATCTCCCGGAACCGCCCTGTCGAGGAGCAGTCTCGACCACCACGTTGCCCGCCTTCCGTCTCCGTTCCCCCGGGCTGCTTCCCCGGCACCTCGGCAACCACACCGTACTGGTGGCATACCGGTGCCGTGACAACCGTAGTTGTCGGGAGGGAGGCGTAGCACCTAGGGTGGGCGCCATGCCCGGCACCCACTTCTCCCCGCGCTTCGCCGAGGGCGAGATCTCCGCGATGGTGGAGGGAGCGCTCGCCGGCCTGGCCCACCGCCTGGCCCACCGGTCGTTCCGCCTGCTGCCCGCCGCCGGCGGGCCCGCGGACCCGGACGGCGCCCGGGCGGAGGCCCTGGCCTACCTCCACATGCTGATCCACATGCAACGGGCGGTACAGCGCCTCACGGACGCCGCGGCCGAGGAGGCCGCGCGGACCGGGGCCGGATACCCCCAGATCGGGCGGGCCTGCGAGATGAGCCGCCAGGGGGCCCGCAACCGCTGGCCCGGCATCGTGCACGGCACCACCCACCGTCCCCCGAAGCACACCGAGCGGAGCCGATGATGATGGCCGCCCCCGCGCGCCCCTACGACGTCCTTCTGGTCGAGGACGATCCGGCGGACGCGATGCTCATCAAGGAGGCGCTCCTGGAACACGGAGCCGCCCGCAATCTCACCCAGGTCCAGGACGGCATCGCCGCGCTGGACCACCTGCGCGACCCGGACCTGCCGCGGCCGGACCTGATCGTGCTGGACCTCAACATGCCGCGGATGAACGGCCGGGAGCTGCTGGCCGTCCTCAAGGGGGACGAGGCGCTGCGCACCATCCCGGTCGTCGTGCTGACCACGTCCTCGGCCCCGGACGATGTGACCGACGCCTACCGGCGGTACGCGAACGCGTACGTCACGAAGCCCGTCAACCTCGACGACTTCACCCGCGCCGTGCGCAGCATCGACGCCTTCTACCTGGACACGGCCACCAAACTGCCGCGGGAGTAGGCCGGTCCGGGCGGTGGCACCTTCCCGGCTTCCGGGGCGGGTGCCGCCGCTCCGTCGTTTCCGGGGGACGGTCCGTCTCCGCGTTGACGCCGGCTCCGGGAAGGCTCCGGGAAGGGGGCCCGGACCGCCGGCCGGGAGGCGCGGGGACGACACCGTTCGGGAGTCGCGGGGGACGCCCGCCGGGAGCCGTGCGGGACGCCGGCCGGATCGTCCGCGCGATTCCCGCACAAATATCGTTTTTCCCAGGAACCGCGGCGGTGCCCACGTCATCTGTACAGAGTGGCGGGGGGGTTGTTCGACTTGCTTGGCTTTCTCGGACCGGCAGCGGAGCCGGGCCCGCCGCGGACACGCTGTCTTTGGAGGTTTTCACGTGCACGTCGGGAAGGGCCGTCGCCCCGTCCTGCTGATATCCGCCCTCATGGGGTCGCTGGTGCTGTCCGCCTGTTCCGGGGGGTCCGACGGAGGGTCCTCGGACGAAGCGGGCCCCGCGGCCAAGGTGACCGTGAGCCCGGCGGCCGGCACCAAGGAGGTCAAGCTGGGCTCGCCGATCTCGGTCAAGGCCGACGGCGGCAAGCTGACCTCGGTGGAGGTGAAGGACGACAAGGGGGAGAAGGTCGAGGGGAAGCTGTCCGGTGACGGGGTCACCTGGCAGTCGGCCGGCAAGGTCAAGCCGAAGACCACCTACACGGTGAAGACCGCGGCCGAGTCGGCCAAGGGCCGGAAGTCCACCGCGACCGCGACCTTCAGCACCCAGCAGGCGCCGAAGGTGAACAAGCTGACCAACACCCCGCAGAACGGGCAGACCGTCGGCACGGGCATGCCCGTCTCGATCCTCTTCGACCACAAGATAGACAAGGACAAGCGGGCCGAGATCGAGAAGAACTTCAAGGTCACCTCCACTCCGCAGGTCGAGGGGGCCTGGGGCTGGGTGACCGACTACTCCGGCCAGGACCGGCTGGACTGGCGGCCCAAGACGTACTGGCCCAGCGGCACCAAGGTGTCCGTCAAGGGCTCGCTCGCCGGTGTGGACAGCGGCGAGGGCGGCTGGTTCGTCCGGGACTACGACTACGGCTTCACCATAGGCGCCGACCACAAGGCCGTCATCGACGTCCCCGGTCACACGCTGACCATGTACGAGAACGGCAAGCCGGTCGGCAGCGTCAAGGGCTCCGCCGGTTCCCCGGAGGCCCCGACGCGCGGCGGCATCCACACGGTCCGCAGCAAGAACGCGGACGAGACCATGGACTCGTCCACCATCGGCTACGGCAACCAGTGGATGCTGGACGCCAAGTGGGTCACCCACATGACCGCCTCCGGCACCTTCCTGCACTCCGCCCCCTGGAACAACCAGATCGGCGTGGTCAACAACAGCCACGGCTGCTTCGGCATGACCACCGCGGACGCCAAGCGCGTCTACGACTTCCTGCCCATCGGCTCCACCGTGGAGGTCAAGGGCACCTCCAGCACCGTCAAGACCGACGTGGGCAACGGCCTGGAGGTCTGGCAGGAGAGCTGGGAGCAGTGGCAGAAGCGCAGCGCCCTGAAGAACTGACGCCGCGCTCCGGGGAACCGGCGCGGTGACGCGAGCGGACACACGCCCGACGGGGCGGCCGGGAGGGAGACCTCCGGGCCGCCCCGTCGGGCGTTCGGGGGCATGGGCGGCGGTGAGGATGCGGAATGCGGGCTTCCGTCGGCATGGAATCCGTACTGCTCGTCACTTCCCTCACACTGCACGTCATTTCCCTCGCGGGACTCGTCCCTCCCGTAACGGGACTTGCCCGAGGACCCCGCCTTCCCGCAGGGCACGGACGGCGCCGGGAGACAGCGGGCGGAGCGCTTCGCGCAGGGTGTAGCCGTCGCGGTAGCGGTCGATGGCGTCGGCGACTCGCAGGGAGACGTAAGAGCAGGCGCCCGTCCGCAGGTTGACGGCCAGTGCCCGGTCGGCGCGGGCGCTCCGCCGGCCGACGACGACGTCCGGATCCAGGCCGCGTACGGAGTCCGGATGCGGCCCCGGGGGCGGCAGATAGGCGCCCGCGACCCGGCCGGGCGCGAGCCGGCCGGCCCGGGCCAGCGGGCGGCCGAGCGACGCGGCGAGGGCGGCCAGCCGCTCGGGGGACGGGGGCACCGGATCCAGCAGGGGACGCCGCAGGGCCAGCTCGGGGCCGGCATCCGCCGTCGTCACCGGGCGGGAGGCCCAGGACGGGGCGGTCCAGTCGGCCGGCCAGTCGAAGCGGCGGAGCCCGATCACCCGGTCCACCACGTCCTCCAGCCGCCCGAGCGCCTCCTCCGCCGCCTCGGGCGGGATCCCGGGCGCGCCCAGCCAGAGTTCGGCGACGACCGTGGTGCCCCGGTCGCGTGCCGCGCCGACGGCGGAGGCGAGCCGGTCCCAGGACAGCTCCGTGCCGCCGCGGCCCACCGCCCGGTCGGCGGCGCCGCAGACGCCGACGACGATGAGCCGGGGCTGCCGGCCGGGGTCGTCGGGGCGGCCGGTGGTCGGCGGGGGCCCGGCACCGGCCGCTCCGGCCGCTGCTGCCGAGCCGGGCCCGGCAGGCGGCCCCGGCTCGGGGTCGTACACCGGCACCACGCCGCCCACCAGCTCCCGCAACCCGACCCGGCCGGCCCAGGGGCCCGCCGGGATTGGGTCGGCCGGGCGCTCACGCCAGCGGAGGCCGTCGTCCGGGGCCGGACCGAACGGGTCCGCGAGCTCCCAGGGCATCCCCCGGGGCGCGGGCACCAGGGCGACGCCGGCGAACGGCGGCAGATGGGCCAGCGCGGGGCCGTGGGCCGTCGCCCAACGGCCCGTCAGTTCAAGGCGGCGCACTCGGGGGCGCAGGGCCCGGGCGAGGGCCACGGCCGCCGGCACCTGCTGCTCCCGCTCGACCACCAGCCGTACGGCCGCCCCCCGCGGCACGTCCGCGCAGGCCCCGGCCAGGGCTCCGTCGTACGGGGCCGGGGCCGCGGCGGCGCGGAGGACGTCGGCGGCGGACTCAAGGCTCCCGTCGGCCGGTTCGAGGTCGTCCAGGCGCAGCCGTACCCCGTTCCCCGGCTCGTGGAGCGCGCCCAGCACCGCGCCGAGCCCGCGCAGCCGGTGCAGTCTGGGCCGCGAGGCGTCTCCCAGGGCCCGGGTGCCGGCCGTCGCCATGAGCCGGTCCCCGGGGGACCGGGAGCGAGTGCGGAGCACACCGCGCGTGGCCTGGCGGACCAGCTCCGCGACGAAGCGGCGGCCGACGTCGACGACCGTGGCGCCGTCGGGCACGGCGGCGAGCCGCAGGGTGGGGTCGCCGCCGGGCGGGACGATGAGGATCATGTCTCCTCCGCGGGGCACGCCGCCCTCGGGGGACGGACCGCCGCCGCGGGGCGCGCCGTGGGGCCGTCACCGCCGCCCCGGCCGCTTCGGATCCCCTTGTCGTGCGCGTCGCGCACCGCCATGACCGCCCCCGTGATCCCCGGCGTCGCGTGTGGCGGGCCCGGGCCGACGACGCCGGTCGGCGGGCCGCCGCATACCGTGAACTCCCCGGGCCGATCGCCGAACTGACGCGACGTTCATACGACATTGACGCGACTTACACCAGACACCTCCACCATATCAGTGTGAAGTAGGACCTGTCCGGTCTTCGTCCCGACAGCGTGCGCCCAGGGCCCGCCAAGGTGCCTCCCCAGGAATGCGAGAAGTAGGCCGGAGACCCGTCGGCCACCCGCCGGCGACCGTCACGCCGAGGGTGCGAGAGGATGCCGGCCCGGCCGCGCGGCCGCGGATGGCGCTGCCGTGGACCGCGCCTACTCCCGGCGGAGCGCCGTCAGCCCGGGCAGCCGGCGGGCCGTCTCCCTGTCGTCGTCGAAGTCGAAATCCCGGGCCGGGTCCGGCTCCGGGTACCGGATGACGCACGCGTCGTCGGGAAGCCGTCGGCCGGTCGCCATGAGGTGCGCGGTCGCGGCGATGTTCAGCGCCTCCTCACCGTCGAGGTCGAGTCCGTCGGCCACCGCCGTCCGCACGGCGGGGAGTTCGGCCAGGCCGTCGGGGTCGGCGACCGCGCGCTCGAAGGTCGCGCGCCCCTGAAGGATCAACCAGCCACGGAAATAGTCGAAGGCGTCGTCGGAACATCCTCCGTTGATCACATAGGCGGCGGCCCACAAGGGGCTGGTGTGAGCGTCCGCCAGCAGATCCCACAGCGCCTGTTCGGCGGCGACGATCTCCTCGGCGGGGTGTGTGGCCAGTCGCTCCGCCGCCCGGCGGGCGACGTCCTCTCCGTCGTCCGGGTCGGGCGCCTCGGCGCGCGCGGCCTCGACGAGCCGCCAGAACCGCTGTTTGTCCATGGTGGCGAGCATGCCACCCGGCACTGACAGCGGGCCGGTGCCGACGAACCGGCCGGGCGGTGCGGTACCTCCGCGAGCACCGCACCGCGCCGTCACGGCCACGGCGTACCCGGCCCGGACATCACTCGGCCGCGGTCCCGGAAGCGGCGGTGCCCCCGGCACCCGTCCCCGCGCCTGCGGCGACGTCCACGGCCCGAGCGGCGCTGTCGTTCCGGCCGCTCCGGGGGAGGAGCGCCGGTGTCGCCAGCAGGGCCAGGCCGGCCGCCGCGACGGCGGCGCGGGGGCCGGTGAGGCCGGCCAGCAGGCCCCAGAGGGCGGTCATGGCCGCGGTGCCGGCCTTGCTCGTGACCGACCAGGCGGACAGTGTGCGCGCGACCCGTTCCGGCGCGGTGTGTTCGAGACGGTGGGTCGCGTACACCGGGTTGAACACACCGATGCAGGTGATGAGGCCGAACTCCACGGCCACGACGAGCACCAGCCCGCTCGTGCCGGGGCCGACGAAGGCCAGCCCGAGCGGCCAGCAGGCGCGCAGGGCCCCCGCGGTCCGCAGGACGCGGTGCCGCCCGAAGCGGGCGACGAGCGGGCGGGAGAGCCGTGCGCCGAGCAGCCCGCCGGCGCACGGGAGTCCGAAGGCGAGGGTGTACTGCCAGGGGGCGAACCCCAGGGGGCCCAGCATAAGGACGGTGAGCAGCGGCATCACCGCCATGATCAGCCCGTTCACCAGCACGGTGTTGAGAAACAGCGGGCGCAGGACCGGGTCGCCCAGGATGTACCGCCAGCCGTCGAGCAGGTCCCGGGCACGGAAGCCCGCGGGGGCGGTCCGTTCCGGGCGCGGTTCCCGGCCACCGATCGCGCGGATGCCCAGGGCCGAGAGCAGATGGCTGACCGCGTTGGCCGCGGTGGTCGTCACCGGGCCGGCCACTCCGACCACCGCTCCGCCCAGCGTCGGCCCGAGCACGGTGGCCGTCCAGGTCGTGGACTCCAGACGGCTGTTGGCGGCCAGCAGTTCCGCCCGGGGCACGAGTGCCTTGAGGTACGCGCCGCTCGCCGCGGTGAAGGTGATGTCGGACGCCGCGACCACGACGGTCACCAGCACCAGCTGCGGGAGCCCGAGCAGCCCCAGCGCGTAGGCGGCGGGAACGCTCGCCAGCGCCGCGCCGCGCGTCAGGTCCATGGCGATCATCACCGGCCGTTTGCGGCGGAACTCCACCCAGGGGCCGAGCGGCAGGGCCAGCAGCGCGCCCGCCGTCGGACCCGCCGCCGCCAGCAGCGCCACCTCCGTCGGCCCGGCGCGCAGCACGAGGACCGCGATCAGGGCGAACGCGTCGAACGCCAGGTAAGTGCCGAACGTGCTGACCGCGTAGGCCCCCCAGAACCACCCGAACCGCCACCCCGGCGACCTCCCGGCCCCCGCGTCCGGTGTCTCTTCCCGCACCCGTCCGCCTCCGAACCCCGACAACCCGCCCTTGACGGCGACCATTCCACCGGGCGCCCCGCCGTCCGCTCAAACAACCGTCGTGCCCACCGGCCGACAACCGCCGGTTGTCGCCCTTAGGCTGCCCGTCATGGATCTCGACGCCGTGCGCGCTTTCGTCGCCGTGGCCGACGCGGGGCGGTTCCGGGAGGCGGCCGCCGAACTGTCGGTCACCCAGCAGGCCGTCTCCAAGCGGGTGGCCGCGCTGGAACGGCATCTCGGTGTGCGGCTGTTCGCCCGTACCGCCCGCGGCTCGGCTCCGACGATCGACGGGCAGGCGTTCCTGCCCCACGCCCGCGAGCTCCTCCGTGCCGCGGAGCGGGCGGCGGCCTCGGTGCGGCCCGGGCGGCGGGCGCTGCGCGTGGACGTGATCGGCCGCCGGCTCGCACCGGCCGACCTGCTGCGGGACTTCCACCGCGCCCACCCGGGGTACGAACTCGACGTCGTCACCCTCTTCGACGCCGAGGCGGCCGTCGACGCCGTCCGCACCGGCACGATCGACGCGTCCTTCCGCGCCGTCGCCGTGCCGCCGCGCCGGCTGCCGGCCGGGGTCCGTGCCTCGCGCGTGTACGACGAGCCGATCCAGCTCCTCACCGGGCCGGGCCACGATCTGGCCGCGGAGCGGGCGGTGCCGCCCGGCCGGCTCGCCGGGCACCGGCTCTGGATGCCGGGCCTGGTCGCGGGCACCGAGTGGGCGGCCTACTACGACGAACTGGCCGCAGCGTTCGGCCTGACCATCGAGGTGACCGGCCCGGACTTCGGCATCGAGCCGCTCCTCGACACGATCGCCGGCAGCCCGACGCTCGCGACCCTGGTGGGGGAGCGCACGCGGTTCGCCTGGCCGGCCGACCACGGCCTGCGGCGCGTCCCGTTGCGCGGCCCGACGCCGGTCTACCCGCACTCGCTGGTCCTGCGCGGCGACAACCCCCACCCGGCGCTCGCCGCGCTCCGCCGGTACCTCGCCGACGCGCCGTACGGCCACGGCGCCGCCGGGACGTGGACGCCGCGCTGGGCGGGCTGAGCGCGGGGGGTGCCGAGCGTGGTGGCGGACGCCCCTCGTGTGACGGGGCGTCCGCCGCGGTCCGGACTCAGCCGCCCAGCGGCAGGAGGTACTCGACGGCCCGCCGGTCCGTCGGGGCGAAGCCGACGGCGGTCAGGGCCGCGCCGAGGGTGTCGTCGTCGGGCGCCGCGTAGGCCTCGGCCGCGCGGACGGAGGGGTGGTCCTCGCGCACCCGCCGCACGACGGCGGAGACGAGGGCCGTCAGCTCGCCGGGGGTGTGCTCCTCCTCCCGGTCGTGCACCAGCACGGCGGTGTCGTCCTCCAGCTCGACGTCGAACACCGCGTCGTCCAGGCCGATCCGGAACACCGCGCCCTCGCCCGCCGGCCGCTCCTCCACCCGGCCGGCTCCGGTGTCCTCGGCACGGGCGGCGGACAGGTCCAGCTGCCACCAGCGGTAGACGTCGCCGTCCTCGGCGGCGCCGAGCTCCGCCGGGACGGACGACGGCATCTCGTCGGACTCGGCCACCCACCGCAGGGCGGTGCCTCCCGACGAGCGGACCAGCCCGGCCGCCTCGCGCAGCATGGGGACGAGCGCCTCGAAGGCCCCCTCGGGCACGGCGACGAAGCGGAGGGCCGGGTCGTCGGCCCCCAGGTCGAGTACGACGACGGAACCGATGACCGCGCCGTCCTCGCGGGCCAGGACGACCGCGGTGGTGCGTTCGTCCTCCCAGTGACCGGTGGCGTCGGCGCGGTCACGACAAACCTCAAGAGAAACAGACATACCCTGATCATCTCCCATTTCGCCCGCCGGTGCCGACGGGGCGGCCCACCCCCGGTCCCCGGCCCCGGGCCACCCGTTACGATCATGATCCTCACCGGCCTCACACCGGTTTCTTCGCCGACGCACACGGGGGACAGGGGACCGGCCATGGACGGCACGTACCGCATCCGCAACGTCCACAGCGGACTGCTGCTCCGCGTCGCCGGCGGGAGGGCGGGCGGCGGGGCCCCCGTAGTGCAGGGCGCGGGCGACGGCACGCCCGCCGAACTCTGGCGCGTCTCGCCGGTGCACGAGGGCGGCGGCCTGCACCACGTGGTGAACGCCGGCAGCGGCAAACGGCTGGACGTGGCCAACGCGTCGGTCGAGAACGGCGCCACCGTCCAGCAGTGGAAGGCCAACGGCTACGGCGCCCAGGAGTGGCTGATCGAGGAACTGGTCGAGGAGCCGGGCACGGTCGTCCTCGTCGCCCACATCAGCGGGCTCCTGCTGGAGGCCGCCGACGCGCCCGACCCCGAGGGGGCGCCCGTCCGGCAGTGGGAGGACCGCGACAGCCCCGCCCAGTGGTGGCGCCTGGAGCCGGCCGGCTGAGATCCGGGCCGGGACGCGGCGTTCCCGGGGGCGCCGGGCGAGCGGAGGGGAGGCGGCCCCGGCGTCCCGCGTGAAGCGCGTGAACTACGGGCTCCAAAGCCGGCACCGGCGCGCGAGGCGAGGATCCGCCCCCGCCGCTCATTCCCCGGGCTCCGCCGCCACGATGTCCAGCAGCCCAGGGAACCGCTGTTCGATGTCGGCCCGGCGCAGCCGGGCCATCCTGCTGTTGCCCCGGTTCACCTGCCGGATCAGGCCGGCCTCGCGCAGGGCGCGGAAGTGGTGGGTGACGGTCGCCTTGGAGACCGGCAGCGCGAACGAGCTGCACGTCCGGGCCGTCCCCTCGGGCGCGCGCGCCAGCTCGCGCACCACCCGGCGGCGCAGCGGGTCGGCCAGCGCGGCGAGCACCGCGCCGAGCTCGATCTCCTCGACGGCCGGGTGGCCCTCGTCGTCGGGCATCGTGGGTCTTCTCCCTGGTCAGGGCCGGTAGGTATGACTTGCATCGTACCCAAGGGGTTGGTTAGCGTGCCGTAGGTACGAGATTGGTCGTACCTTCTGTGTCGTCCCACTGAGGAGAAGAGTCGATGACCCAGCCGTTCACCCTCGTCGGCATCGCCCGCCCCAGACCCGAGCGGGCCGCGGAGCTGAAGGAGTTGCTGCTGTCCTTCGTCGAACCCACCCGACGCGAGCCGGGGTGTCTGGAGTACCACTTCCACGAGGACCGCGACGAGCCCGGCGTCTTCGTCTTCTACGAGGCCTGGCGCTCCCGGGAGGATCTCGACGCCCACCTGGCCCTGCCCCGCATGCGGGACTTCTGGGAGCGGCGCATGGACTACCTGGCGTCCGACCTGGAGATCCGGTTCCTGACCATGCACAGTCCCTATGCGGCGGCCGAGGGTCTCGGCCGGCGGTGAACCACGAGGATTGCGAGGAGCGGTATGAAGGACGTTCTGGTCACCGGCGCGAGCAAGGGCATCGGGTGGGCGGTTTCCCGGCGGCTGGCGGAGGCGGGGTACGGGGTCATCGGCGTGGCCCGGAGCGCGCCCGAGGGGGAGTTCCCCGGCACGTTCCTGCGCTGTGACCTCTCCGACGTCGAGGACACCGCGCGCATGCTGGAGGAGGCGACCCGCGGGCGTACGGTCTGCCGGGTGGTCAACAACGCGGGCATCGCCCTGCCCCAGCCCATCGAGGACCTGGACTTGGCGTCGATGCAGCAGGTCATGGACCTCAGCCTGCGCGCGTCGGTGCAGATCGTCCAGGCGCTGGTGCCGGGCATGCGCGCGGAGCGGTTCGGCCGGATCGTGAACGTCACCTCGCGGGCGACGTACGGGGCCCGGGACCGTACGTCCTACTCGGCGGCCAAGAGCGCGCTGGTGGGCTGCACCCGGTCCTGGGCGCTGGAACTGGCCCCGGACGGCATCACGTCCAACGCGGTGTCGCCCGGCCCGACGGCGACGGAACTGTTCCGCCGCGCGCGGCCGGCCGGCAGCGAGGGCGAGCGCAGGGCGATCGCGTCGATTCCGGTGGGCCGGCTGGGCACTCCCGACGACATCGCCGCGGCCGTGGCGTTCCTGCTCTCGGACGAGGCGGGGTTCATCACCGGTCACGTGCTCGACGTCGACGGCGGGAGCAGCCTGGGCGGACGCTGAAGCGCGCCGGGGGCCGCTCTCGGCCTCCCGGCCTCAAGCCCCCGCTTCCGGTGTCGCCGCCGCCCCGAACCCCGCGATCAGCGCCTCCACGGCGAAGGCGAACCGCTCGGCGTCGTCCGTGCCCGCGCCCGTCCGGGCGGTCTCGACGGTCAGGGGGTACCGGCCGGGGTCGCGCGCGGCGAGGTCCGCGGCCGAGCCGGGGCCGTCTGCGGTGGTGAGGGCGCACTCGGCGGTGGCGTGGGCCACGACCAGCAGGGTCAGCGAGTTGAGCGCGTGGAGGGCGCGGCCCAGCGGGAAGCCGGCGGAGGTGAGCACGCGGAGCCCGCGCTCGACGGCGTCCAGGGCCGCCGGGGTCACGGCGGGCCGCGCCGCGGCGACCGGCAGGACGCCCGGGTGCCTCAGCAGCGCCGCGCGCAGGGCGCCGGCGTAGGCCCGCAGCCAGGGCCGCCAGCCGTCGGCGGCGTCGTCGACGGGGGCGGCGCCGGCGAAGACGCGCTCCACCAGGCCGTCCAGCAGCGCGTCCTTGTTGGGGACGTGGTGGTAGAGCGTCATGGCCTCGACGCCGAGCGCCGCGCCGAGCCGGCGCATCGTCAGGGCCTTGAGCCCCTCCCGGTCCACGAGTTCCACCGCGGCGTCCAGGATGCGTTCCCTGGTCAGTCCCGCCCGTTCCCCGCGCGCCCTCCTGGGCTCGGCCGGCATGCGTCCTCCCGCTCTCCTTGACTTTCTTACATCGTAAGTCCACCCTGATGGCGGCGCGACACTTACGGTGTAAGAATCGGTTTGAGAGCAGGAGTGGACATGGATACGGCCCGGCACCCCGGCAAGCGGCTCGTCGCGGACTTCCTCCGCGCGGTCGGCGAACGTCGGCTCGGTGATCTGCCCCGGTACCTCGCCCCCGACGTCGTCGACCACAACAAGATCATCTTCGGGGAGCCGGACGAGCCGGGTGCGGCCTTCGAGGGGATCCGTCGGCAGCTCGACGCGTTCGGCGAGTTCGCTGTCCGGACGGACGGGCTCGTCGCCGAGGGCGGCACGATCGTGGCCCGGCTCACCGTCAGCGGCCGGCACACCGGCGAGCACCCCCGCATGCCCCGCCCGACCGGACGGACCTTCGCGGTGGAGCAGATCTGGGTGTTCACGGTGGCGGACGGGCGCATCACCGAGATCCGGGCCGTCAGCGACCGGCTGGGCATGTTCCTCCAGCTCGGCTGGGACTGGCCGGAGGCGGGCTGACGTCCGGCGTCAGCGGGCCGGCGTCTCCCGCGCCCGGTCGACGTCCGGGCTCCGGTACCACCGTTCGGGGATGCTCGCCAGCCGCGACCCGTGCACCCGCGGCCCGAGCCCGTAGAACTGCTGAAAGCTCATGACCAGCGGCCGCCAGGCGTCCGGGTCCACATGGTCGTCCGTCCCCGGCAGCCGGATGTCGTCATGGACGAACACCCGCCGCACCCGCACCTCGAAGGCCACGATCGAGCTCCGCTGCCGCTCGTCGTCCTCGCCGATCGGGTGCGTCGCCTCCAGGACCGCCTCCATCGCCACCGGGCACTCCGCCACCCGCGGCGGGGCCACGGTCTCGGACGGCACCGGGGTGAGCCCCGCCCGGCCGAACTTGTCCGGCTCGTACCGGTAACCGCGCTCCGCCTTGCGCGGCGGCACCGGGTTCCGCCCGGTGGTGAGCGCGAGCCGGTCGACGTGCGGAACCAGGGCGTCGGACGGCAGGTTGAGGACGCACTCCCGGGTCCGCGTGAGGTTCCGGCTGGTCTGCGCCCGGGCGGAGAGGCCCAGTACGGCCCGCCAGCCGAGCCAGAAGACCGAGGACATAGGGGCGAGATTGGGCGTGCCGTCCTCGTTCTCGGTGGAGAGCAGCACCACGGGAGTGCCGAAGTACAGGATGTTCGGTTCGATGCGCGTGTGCGTGGGGTCGATCGTGGTCACGGAGCCAGCCTGGTGCGGGCGGGCGGCGCTGTCCGGCGGAGATCGGACGTCGTGTTCGGGACAACCGTGCCCCGCTCGGGATGCCGCCGGGTACCGCTGTGCGCCGGCCGCCCCCGTCGCGGTCTCCGGACCGCCGGGCCGGTGAACTCCGTCGCTCCGAACGTCCCGACGCCGTACCGGTACCGGTACCCGGAGACACCTCCCGGCCGGACGGCGGACGTGGCAAGGTGGCCCCCGGCACGGGAGGAACCCATGAACCATGAAGAGCTCACCCACCGCTTCGCCGCGCTGACCACCGCTCATGTGGCCGACGCCTGCGTACGCGCCGGAGTCCCGGTGCGCGCCGCGCCGCCGGGCCTCCGCCCCCTCGCCCCCGCCGGCCGCGTGTCCGGCCGGGCGTGCCCGGCACGCCACGTGGGGAGCGTGGACGTCTTCCTGGAGGCGTACGCCACGGCCGCCCCCGGCGACGTGCTCGTCGTCGACAACGACGGGCGGCTCGACGAGGCGTGCGTCGGCGACCTGGCCGTCCTGGAGGCCCAAAAGGCCGGGCTGAGCGGCGTGGTGGTCTGGGGACTGCACCGCGACACGGCGGACCTGCGGGCCATCGGCCTGCCCGTCTTCAGTCTGGGCGCCACGCCGCCGGGACCCCGCCGCCTCGATCCCCGACCGCCGGAGGCGCTGCGCTCCGCCGTGGTGGGGGAGTGGACGGTGGACCGGACGGACCTTGTCCTGGGCGACGACGACGGCGTGCTCTTCGTCCCCGCCGCCCGCGCCGGCGAACTCCTCGCCCTCGCCGAGACGATCCGCGACACCGAACGGGACCAGGCCGCGCGGATGCGCTCCGGGGTCTCCCTCCGCGAACAGGTCCGCTTCGACGCCTACCTCGCCCGCCGCCGGGACGAGCCCGAGCTGACCTTCCGCGAACACCTGCGGACGGTGGGCGGCGCCATCGAGGAGTGAGACGGGCGGGGCGCGCGAGGGCGGCGGCGGTGGCGGCGTGGGGGTGTACGGGGCTTGGGCCCGGGCCAGTGCGCCATCCTCGTCCACCGGCGCGCCGGCCCCCGGCCGTTACGCCTCGTCATCCCCCGGCGGCAGTTCGTCCACCGTCGGATACGACGGCTGCGCCCCCGGCTTCGTCACCGACGCCGCCCCGACCCGTACCGCGAACCGGACCGCCTCCGTCAGCGGCGCGCCCACGGCCAGCCGGGCGGCGAGCGCGCCGGTGAAGGCGTCCCCGGCGCCCGTGGTGTCCACCGGGCGGACGGCGACGCCGGGGACGGTCACCGGATCGGCGTCGTCCGCGGCCAGGGCCAGGGCACCGGCGCCGCCCAGGGTGACGACGACGGAACGGGCGCCGCGCTCGCGCAGGGACCGTGCCCAGACCGTCGGGTCGTCGCCGTCCGGTGTTCCGGAGAGGTGCCGGGCCTCGTGTTCGTTCACCACCAAGGGGTCGGCCGCCGCGAGCAGTTCGCGGTCGAGCTCCGGCGGCACCGGGGACGGGTTGAGCACGACCCGCGTCCCGGTCTCCAGGGCGAGGGCGGCGGCGGCCCGGACGGTCTCCGCGGGTACCTCCCACTGGAGCGAGACGACCGACGCCGCGGCGACGAGCGGCCCGGCCGCCGCCACGTCGTCCGGCGAGAGCAGGGAGTTGGCGCCGGGCGAGACGATGATGGTGTTGTCGCCGTCCGGGCCGACGACGATCATCGCCGTGCCCGTCCTGGCCCCCGGGATCACGCGGACGGGAGAGGTGTCGGCGCCGGCCGACCGCTGGGCGTCCAGCAGCAGCCGGCCGTACGCGTCGTCGCCGACCCCGGCCAGCAGGGCCGTCCGGGCGCCGAGGCGGGCCGCCGCCGCGGCCTGGTTGGCGCCCTTGCCGCCGGCCGACTCCACAAGGTCCGTGCCGAGCACGGTCTCGCCGGGGCCGGGGCGCCGGTCCACCCGGACCGTCAGATCGGCGTTGGCCGAACCGATCACCAGGACGTCGTACGTGCGGTCGCCGTCGTCGCTGTCGTTCCTCATCACGTCTCCGCTGTCCGTTCCTTCGTGTTCTCGCGTGCCCCGCGCGTCCATGGTCGCCTGCCCGCTTTCGTCCCTCTTCCCGGCTGCGGCGGGATCAGGCAAGTTAGGGCAGATCAGGCCGGTTCATACTCGTTCGTACTGGTTCGGGCGGTATCAGCCGCCGAACTCCGCCGCGTTCTTCCGTGTCACCAGCACCACCGGCACCTTCACCGTGGCCGGCAGCCGCTCGCCCCGCGCCGCGCGGAGCGCCCGGTCCACCGCCTGCCGGCCCAGCAGCTCCGGCTGCTGGGCGACGGTCGCCGTCAGCGTGCCGTCGCGCACCGCCGCGATCCCGTCGGGGGTGCCGTCGAACCCGACGACCCGCACGCTCCGGCCGGCGGCGGAGCCCAGCGCCTTGGCCGCGCCGAGCGCCATCTCGTCGTTGGCGGCGAAGACGCCGGACACTCCCCGGTGCGCCTGGAGGAGGTTGGTCATCACGTCCATGCCCTTGGCGCGGTCGAAGTCGGCGGGCTGCCGGGCGACGACCTCGATCCCCGGGAACTCCCGGACGCCCTCCTCGAACCCCTTGCTCCGCTCGCGGGCGGCGGACGTGCCGGGCTGCCCCTCCAGGACGACGACGCGGCCCTTGCCGCCGAGCGCCGCGGCCAGCGCCCGCGCCGCCATCCGGCCGCCCTCGACATTGTCGGAGGCGATGGTGGTGCCCACCCGGCCGCCGTTCACCCCGCGGTCGATGGAGACGACCGGGACGTCCGCCCGGTTGGCGACGCCCACCGCGGGCACGGCCGCGTCGGAGTCCACCGGGTTGATGATGGCGGCCTTGACGTTCTGGCTGGTGAACGTCTCCATCTGGTTGATCTGCTGGGTCGGGTCGTTCTGCGCGTCCGTGATGTTGATCTTCAGTCCGCGGGCTCTCGCCTCCGCCTGGGCGCCCTTCTTGATACCGACGAAGAACGGGTTGTTCATCGTCGACAGGGCCAGGCCGAGGTCGGTGTTCCCGGCCCGGTCGCAGCCGGTGGTCCCCAGGCCCAGCCCCACGACCAGCAGCACGGCCGCTACGCCCCGCCCCCTCACCGGGCGCTCCGCCGGCGCAGCGTGTCCAGCAGCACGGCCACCGCGATGACCACGCCGGTCGCCACCTGCTGCCAGAACGCCGAGACGCTCAGCAGGTTGAGGCCGTTGCGCAGCACCGCCAGGATCAGGGCGCCGATCAGCGTTCCGGACGCCTTGCCCGACCCGCCCGACAGGCTCGCCCCGCCGATCACGACGGCGGCGATGGCGTCGAGCTCGTACCCCGTCGCCGCCTGCGGCTGCGCGGACGTCAGCCGGGCGGCCAGCACGATCCCGGCCACCGCGGCGAACAGCCCCGACAGCGCGTAGACGGCGAGCTTGCGGCGCTTGACGTCGATGCCCGACAGCCGCGCGGCCTCCTCGTTGCCGCCGATCGCGAACATCGCCCGGCCCGTGTACGTCCGCGCCAGCACCAGCGCCGCCAGCAGCCCCATGGCCACCGTCACCAGCACCGGGACCGGCAGCCACCCGCCGAGCTCGTCCCCGAGGTGGTTCACCGCCGACGGGAAGGCGATCGGCGAGCCGCCCGATATCACCAGCGACAGCCCGCGCGCCACCGACAGCATGGCCAGCGTCGCGATGAACGCGGGCAGCCGCCCGTACGCCACCAGCGCGCCCGACACCAGGCCCGCCACCACCCCGACGGCCAGGCCCAGCACCAGCGCCACCGCCACGGGCAGCCCCTGAGAGGTGGCCGCCCAGGCGGTCACCGTCGCGGAGAGCGCCGCCACCGACCCCACCGACAGGTCGATGCCCGCCGACACGATCACGAACGTCACACCGAACGCCAGGATCGCCGTCACCGACGCCTGCACGCCCACGTTCAGCAGGTTCCGCCCGTGCAGGAAGTCACGGGACAGCACCGCCATCACCGCCACCAGGGCCACCAGCCCGCCCAGCGGGCCGTTGCGCAGCACCGCCCTCGTGAACCACTCCGCCGGGGCCGTCCCCGGCGCCCGCACCGCCTCAGCCGACATCGGAGCCCTCCATCGCGCTCTCGTTGCCCGTTTCCACGCCGCCCGGGTGCCGGACGGCAAGCTCCATCACCGCGTCCTGGGCGGCCGGCCCCTGGTCACCGCCCGGCACCTCGCCCACCACCCGGCCCTGCGCCATCACCAGCACCCGGTCGCTCATCCCCAGCACCTCGGGCAGGTCGCTGGAGATCATCAGCACCCCGCAGCCCGCCGCCGTCAGCTCGTTGACGAGCCGGTAGATCTCCACCTTGGCGCCGACGTCGACACCGCGCGTCGGCTCGTCCAGGATCAGCAGCCGCACCCCGGCCAGCAGCCACTTGCCGATGACGATCTTCTGCTGGTTGCCGCCGGACAGCGTCCGCGCCGGCTGTTCCAGCCCGCTCATCCGCACCTTCAGCCGGCCGGCCATCGCCGCCGCCTCCCGGCGCTGCGCCCGCCGGTCGACGAACCCCGCCCGGGTGTCCCGGCGCAGCCGCGCCAGGGTCAGGTTGTCGTGCAGCGGCGCGTCCAGCAGCAGGCCCTGTGCCTTGCGGTCCTCGGGGACGAGCCCGACGCCCGCCCGCATCGCGGCCCGTACGTCGCCCGGGCGCAGCACCCGGCCGTCCACCTCCACCGAACCCGCCTCGTACCGGTCGACGCCGAACACCGCCCGCGCGACCTCCGTGCGGCCCGCGCCCACCAGTCCGGCCAGGCCCACGACCTCCCCGGCGCGTACCTCGAACCCGACGTCGGCGAAGCCCGGACCACCGTCCCCGCTGTGCCGGGTCAGCCCGCGCACCCGCAGCAGCGGCGCGCCGACGGGAGGACGGCGGCGCGGGTACTGCTCGCTGATGTCCCGGCCCACCATCAGCCGGATCAGCTCCTCCTCCGGCGTGGACGCCGGCACCCCGGCCACGCTCCGGCCGTCCCGCAGGACGGTCACCCGGTCGCCGAGGGCCGCGATCTCCTCCAAGTGGTGGGTGATGAAGACGACGCCGACGCCGCCGTCACGCAGTTCGCGGACGATGCCGAAGAGGGTCGCCACCTCCTCCGAGGTGAGGACGGCGGTCGGCTCGTCCATGACCAGCACCCGGGCGTCCAGGCTCAGCGCCTTGGCGATCTCCACCATCTGCAAGGCGGCGATGCCCAGTCCGGCGACGGGTGCCGTCGGCGGGACGCGCAGCCGCACCCGGTCCAGGAGGCGCGCCGCGCGCTCGTTCATCGTCCGCCGGTCGACCAGGCCGAGGCGGGTGCGCGGCTGCCGGCCCAGGAAGAGGTTCTCGGCGACGGTCAGCCCCGGCACCAGGTTGAACTCCTGGTGGATGGTGGCGATCCCCAGCCGCTCGGCGTCCTGCGCCGAACGGATCGCCACCTCGCGGCCGCCGACGACGATCCGGCCGGTGTCGGGGCGGTGGGCGCCGGCGAGCATCTTGATCAGCGTGCTCTTGCCGGCGCCGTTCTCCCCGAGCAGGACGTGCACCTCGCCGGCGAGGAGGCGCAGGTCCACGCCGTCCAGCGCCTTCACGCCGGGGAACGCCTTGGTCACCCCCTCCACACGGAGCAACTCCGCGCGCTCGGGCGGTTCTTCACGGCCGGGCCGTACGTCGTCGTTGACGCCGGTCATACGCCTCTCCTCGTTCTGTCGGCTGTTCCGTGGGGATGTCGGGCGGCGGGTCACACGCGTTCGCCGCAGGAGCGGCGCACCACCAGCCGGGAGGGCAGCAGCACCGACTCCGCCGGGCGGCCCTCGACGCGCTCCAGCAGGGTGTGCACCGCCGCCCGCCCCAGCTCCCGCGTCGGCTGGGCCACCGCCGTCAACGGCGGATCGGTGTGCGCGAACCAGGCGACGTCGTCGAACGACACCAGCGCCACGTCCTCCGGGATCCGCAGGCCGCGGGCCCGGACCTCGCCCAGCGCGCCGAGCGCCATCAGGTTGTCGGCGGCCAGTACGGCGTCCGGCGGCTCCGGCAGGCCGAGCAGGTCCCGCATCACCCGGCGGCCCCCGGCCGGTGTCATGTCGGGCGACGCGACGGCGTACTCCGGCGGCAGCGCGACGCCGTGCGCGGCCAGGGCGGACCGGAAGCACTCCAGCCGCTCGTCCCCGACGGGCGTACCGGCCGGCGCGACGATCACGGCCGGGCGGCGGCGCCCCAACGCCGCGAGGTGGGCGGCGAGTTCGGTGAGCGCGGCCTGGCCTTCGGCGCGGACGCAGGGCGCCGCCACGCCGGGCACCGACCGGTCCAGCAGGACGAGCGGGGTGTCGGAGGCGACGATCTCGCGCAGCACCTCCGAACCGGTGCCGGCGGAACTGACCATCAGTCCGTCGATGCGGCGGTCGAGGAGCGTGCGCAACTGGTCGTCCTGCTGCTCCGGGCTCTCCCCGGCGTTGCCGATGATCAGGCTGTATCCGAGCCGTCGGGCCTCCTGCTCGACGGCGTCGGCCAGTTCGGTGAAGAAGGGGTTCCGCAGATCGCTGATCACCAGCCCCAGCGTCCTCGTACGCGCCGTACGCAGCGCCCGCGCCACCACGTTGGGCCGGTAGCCGAGCTCGGCGACGGCGGCGAGCACGCGGTCGCGCGTGGCGGCCACGGGGGAGCGGCCGTTGAGCACCCGCGACACGGTGGCGACGGACACACCGGCCCGGTCGGCCACGTCCTTGATGGTCGCCATGGCGGGGAGCCTCCGTCGTGTAATCGTTTTCTCGGGTTCGGCGGAGCCAGGAAATCGATTACACGGTGGTCGCGTCAAGGTGCCGGGGGAGTGGCCCGGGTCACGCCCCGAAGGGTGACGGGGTGTCGGGGCGCCGGGATGCGGGGCGACGGCGGCGGCCTTGCTCGGGTACGCGGCGGTGGCGGTCCCGGGCGGAAGAGGAAGCGGAACGGTGCGGTCGCGATCGGTTCCGGTCAGTTGTCCGGACCGGCAACGGCCCCGCCACCGCCGCGTTCCGGAGAGCGCCCGCGGCTTCCGCGCGGCGTCCCGGGGCGGGCCCGCGAACCGTGCGCGCGCTTTCTCCGACCTGCGTGCGAACGAGCGGGCGGGGTGGCGTCGCACCGGCAGCCGCGTACGGTCCGCCCGCCGGGTAACGCGGCGTCCGGGCGGGGGGCCCGAGGCGCCGCCCGGCTGGCGTGAATTCGGCGACCGTCATATCCGGGCAAGCCGGCGGGTTGACAGGGGGATTGGCCAATCCTAGAGTCGAAAATCTGTGAATGCTAAATGAAGTAGTTTGTCGGTATTGCGGACCGGTCGATGTGCCGCCATGCCCGGAAAAGCTGTTCACAGAAGAGCGCTTTTCGTCGAGGCGAAGGGGAACGACGGATGAAGAAAGTGCTCCTCACGACCGCTCCGAAGGAAGCCTTGATCGAGACCGACGGCGTCGGCGGGAACTGGTACGACAGAACCGACACCTATATGGCCTGGACCTGCGCGGTGGACCTGGAGGACCGGCTCTCCGTCACCTGCCCGCCGACCGGCCTCAGATTCATCAAGCACAACGTGCCGGACGTCGAGATCCTCGAATACCCCACCTGGGACGAATACCTCGCCGCCCTGGAGTCCGAGACCTGGGACATGGTCGGCATCAGCTTCTACACCTGGTCGACGCCGGTCGCGATCGAGATGGCCAAGGTCGCCCGTGAAGCCGGCGTACAGGAGATATGGGCCGGCAACTACGGCGTCCTCTCGCCCGGCATCGACGAGTACTTCACCAGGAAGGTCAAAGGGGCGGGCGAGGCGCCGATCCACCAGTACGTGTACGACGCGCCGCTGCCCCGCGTGCGGCACCCCGCCATGCTCGGCGAGAGCGGCTTCCGCGGGATGAAGTCCCCGGTCGGCTACTTGTACTCGAAGCGCGGCTGCAATATCGGATGCACTTTCTGCTCGACCCCCATCTTCAATCCCAAAGAAGAAGCCATCTTCATGGAGGACACGTACGCGGCGCTGGACGCGTACCGGGAGGCGAAAGTCGCCCACGTCATCATCTACGACGAGAGTTTCTTCCTCACCAACAAGCTGGCCGAGCAGGTCGTGGACGCGCTCGCGGAGCGCGAACTCCCCTGGATCTGTCTGACCCGCGCCGACCTCATCCGGGGCCGGATACCCGAGCTGACCGACCGCTATATGGACGGTGCGATCGTCGGCATCGAGTCCTACCGGGACAAGAACGTCGCCGACGTGAAGAAACGCGACGACGTCTACAACGTACGCCAGACGGTCCGCGAGCTGATCGACAACGGCCGCCGCGCGCTCGGCACGTTCATGGTCGGATTCGCGGAGGACAGCATCGAGGACATGAAGTACGACATCGAGCAGCTGAGCGAGGAGGGGCTGTTCGCCTGTCAGCTGACGCTCCTCACCCCCTTCCACGGCACCCGCCTCTACCGGCAGATGGAGCACCTCATCGACGAGCCGGACCTCAGCAAGCACGACCTGTACAACCTGGTGTGGAAGCACCCGAAGATGAACCGCAGCGAGGCCCGCGACCTGCTCGCCTGGGCACAGCGCCGGGTCAACGACCCGGAGCGCATCGCCGCCACGCTCAAGCGGGAGATGAAGGCCAAGGTCCGCAAGGAGCTCGCCCGCCGCCGAGCCACGGCACCGCTGAGCCCCTCGGGGTCCCCCTCATGAGGAGCCTCCGCATCCTCTGCGTCCAACTGGGCTTCCACGAGGCGTATCCCGACGCGTCCACCCTGGCGACCACCTACAACGACGGCATCTATTACGTCGCGTCCTTCGTCCAGCGGGAATTCCCGGACGCGGAGGTCGAGATGTGCCAGATGTTCTGGGGGGAGAAGCCGGAGGACTTCCCCCTGGGCAGCTACGACTACATCATGATCTCGGCGCTGGCCACCCACTTCTGGTCCAACATCGAGACGCTCGAATCGATCCGGCGTGGCAAACGCCCCGACTGCGTGGTCATCATGGGCGGCCCGCACGCCGCGTTCGCGCCCTACGAGGCACTCCGCTACGCGGACTACGCGGTGACCGCCGAGGGCGAGATCCCCGCCGTCCAGCTGATCAAGGCGCTGGAGGCCGGCGACCCCGTCACCGACGTGGACAACCTGGCCTACATCGGCGCCGGCGGCGAGCTCACCCTGAACAGGATCGCCCGTTACGGGAGCCTCGACACCGCCATCAACCCGAAATTCCTGAAGAACGCGCCGAAACTGCACTGGGCCACCGTCTCGATGTCACGCGGCTGCCCGTTCGCCTGCTCCTTCTGCTACGCGATCCGGCTGCTCGGACGGCGCTTCCGCACCAAGACGGCGGAGGACGTCCGCAGCGAACTGGACGCCATCTACCGGCAGACCGGCTGCAACCGCTTCTACGTCACGGACCTGAACTTCACGACCCGCAAGGACTACTGCCGCGAGATCGCCGAGACGTTCCGGGACCGCGACTACAAATTCATCGCCATGAGCCGGGTCAACCACGCCGACGACATGGAGCTGGTCCTCGATCTCAAGCGGTCCGGATTCGAGGAGTACTGCCTGGGTGTGGAATCCGAGGACGCGAGCGTCCTCCAGGCCTTCAACAAGCGGGTCGACCCCTCCGAACAGACCCGGCGGCTGCTGCGCTTCGCCGAGAACGACATAGCCATCCACTCCGCCATCATCTTCGGACTCGACGTCCAGGACCGGCAGGCGATCGAGGCCACCGCGTACTGGTGCGCCGAAGCGCGCATCATGCACCCGGTGTTCGTGTGCCTCGCCGAATACCCCTTCCAGAACCTGCTCTACGGGGCGCGCCAGGACGTCGAGGACCACCGGATCATCATGGAGGTACCGACCTACCAGCACTACTCGTTCGTCGGTATCTTCCCGCGCCATATGCGCCCCAGCGACCTGCAGCGCGGCATCCTCGACAGCTACGAGATCTTCTTCAAGCGGGCGTTCGAGGTCGAGACGCGACCGCAGCGGCGGGCCCGCCTCAAGGCGTACGCGCGCAGCGTCGACCGCGGTCGCGAGGGGATGCGGCAGCACATCCGCTTCCTCGAACGGCTGGAGAAGCCGTACTACACCGCCGCCGGGACCCTGCGGGAGGACGCCCTGAAGGCGGACTTCGACGCGCGCCACGGAGAGCTCCGGGACTGGCTGGCGCGCTCCGCCAAGGGGTCCGACGTGGAATTCGTGAAGAGATACGCCCGATGACGGGGGACCTGGGGGAGCACCGGGCGGGGACGGTCGTCGACGCGTTGCTCGACAGTGCCGCGCGGACCCCCGGCCGGCCGGCGTTCCATGTGATCGAGAGGTCCGGGGAAGAGTTCGCGCTCACGTACGCGGACGTCCGCCGCCTCGTCGGCCGGACCGTGGCCGGACTGCGGGCCCACGGCATCGAGGAGGGGGACCGCGTCGTCGTGGTGCTGCCCACCTCACGCGACTTCCTCTCGGTCTACCTGGGCTGCCTCCACGCCGGCGTCGTGCCGGTCGTCGCGGCGGAACCGGCCGGTGACCGCCGGCAGGACGCGACGCAGGTGCGCGACCTCGCCGTACAGGCCCGAGCCACCAGGGTCGTCGCGGCCCCCGAACGGGCGGACGCGCTCGCGGCGTTCCTTCCGGTGCCCGTCATCACCCCCGAGGCCCTGCGCGGAACCTCCCTCGCGCTCGGCCCGCCGCGGGCGGCGCCCGCCTCGCTCGCCCACCTCCAGGCGACCTCCGGCTCGACCGGAACCCCCAAGCTCGCCGTGGTCCGGCACGGCAACATCGTCGCCAACGTCCGGGCGATCGCCGAGGCGATCCGAGCGCGCCCCACCGACTCGCTGGTGAGCTGGCTCCCCCTCTTCCACGACATGGGCCTCATCGGCATCTCCTACGCGCTCCACGCCCGCATCCCGATGGTGCTCGCGGACCCGCTCAACTTCCTCCGGAACCCGATGTCGTGGCTGCACTGGATCAGCCGCCACCGGGGCACCCTCTCTCCCGCGCCCAGCTCCGCGTTCCACATCTGCGCGCGCGTGGCCGAGCGGCGGCCCCCCGCCGACCTCGACCTGTCCTCCTGGCGCGTCGCGCTGTGCGGTGCCGAACCGGTGCACGAGGCCACGCTGCGCGCGTTCCAGGCGGCCTTCGGCCCGTTCGGGCTGCCCGAGACGACACTGCGGCCCGTGTACGGGCTCGCCGAGGCGACGCTCGCCGCCACCATCTCGGACGTGACCCGTCCGTACACCGTCGACCGGGTGGACGCGCGGGCCGTCGCGGCCGGGGAACGCGCCGAGCCCCGCCCGGCCGGCGACCCCCGCGGCGTGAGCATGATGTGCGTGGGCCCGGCGGTCCCCGGCCACCGGCTGCGGGTGGTGGACCCGGACGGAACGCCGCTGCCCGACCGCGCCATCGGCGAGATAGAGGTGGCCGGCCCCAGCCTCATCGACGGATATCTCGCCGGCCCGGACGACCCGGGAACCGTCGCGGCCGACGACCGGCTCAAACGGCCGGACGGCTATCTCCGCACCGGCGACCTTGGCTATCTGCTCGACGGGGAGCTGTATGTCACCGGCCGCCGCAAGGAAATCGTGATCATCTCCGGGCGCAACTACATTCCCGACCAGATCGAGAGGTTCGTCGAGACCGTCGTGGAAAGCCCGCGCGTTCCCGCGGTCGTGGCGGTCGGCGTCCCCGATCCGACGCTGCTCACCGAGCGGTTGCACCTCCTCCTCGACGAGCGGATCGGTGAGGGCCGCGACCGGCGGGCCCTCGCCGAGCGGGTGCGCGGCGCACTGGCCGACACGTTCGGCATCGGTGGCGTCACCGTGCACTGGATCCGCCGGGCCCGGTTGCCCCGGACCACCAGCGGCAAGGTCCGGCGCCACCTCTGCCGGGAGATCGTCGAGGAACTCTCCGCCCACGCACCCGCCCCCACGGCCGGCCCCGACAGCACCCGTTCCGACGTACCGACGAGCCGCCGAGCATGACCTCTGGAGGAGTACAGCCCATGCAGGACGAGAAGCAGGACCAGGAGCTTTTCGAGAAAATCGTCGGGCACATCGGGGAGTTCGTCGAAACCGACGTGTCCCACCTGACCCCGCAGTCCAACATCGCCACCTCCATCGAAGGCATGAGCTCCCTCAAGATGGTCGAGCTGCTCCTCTTCCTGGAGGACTGCTTCGGCGTCGACTTCGACGAGTCCGTCATGGACCGCTTGCAGACCATGCGGGATCTCGAACAGTACATACGGCAGGCGATGGAATCGTCGGGGCAGCAGGTCTGACGCGCCGCGACGTGATGCGGCACCGCGTGGTGGTCACCGGGATGGGTGTGGTCTGCCCGCTCGGCTCGACGGCCGACCAGTTGTGGGAGGGGCTCGTCGCCGGACGTTCGGGCATCGTTCCGCTGTCACGCTTCGACCCCGGCCGTTTCGACCGTGCCCACGCCGGCGAGATCGACGACTCGGCGGTCACCTTCGCCCCCGGGCCCTTGCGGTTCGAGATCACCCGCATGAGCGCCTTTGTACGGTACGCGTTGTTCGCCGCCGACCGAGCGCTGGAAGACAGCGGCCTCGCCATGGCCACGGAGCAGGCGACAGAGGAACACGAGGCAGGGGGCGAGAGGGTAGGGGACGACGAGGCAGGGGATCACACGGCGGGCGGGGAGGCGGCGCACCGCCGGTATCCGGCGGGCGGCGGCGTGTACGTCGGCGTGGCCATGGGCGGACTGCCCAGCATCGAAGCGGGTGTGCTGCGGCAGGAGCGGCAGGGGGTGCGCAAGACCAGCCCTTTCCTGATTCCCTCCCTCATCCCCAATATGGCGGCGAGCGTGATCGTGCTGCGCCACGGCATCGAGGAGGAACAGATCACGATCGCCGGAGCCTGCGCGAGCGGTAGCCAGGCGGTGGGGCAGGCGATGCGCGCGATCCGGTCCGGTGCCCGCACCTGGGCGATCGCCGGCGGGACCGAGGCGGTCATCACTCCGATCACGTACTCGGGCTTCCGGGCGATGAGGGTGCTCAGCCGCCACGACGATCCGGAGACCGCCTCCCGCCCGTTCGACCGCTCACGGGACGGGATCGTCGTCGGCGAAGCGGCCGCCTTCTTCGTCCTGGAGGACCGCGCCCACGCCGAAGCCCGCGGCGCGGTGATCCACGGCGAACTGACCGGCTTCGACGCCGGCAGCGGTGGCGACGGCCTCACCGGCATCTCGACGCCCCACGTCATACGGTGCATGACCGGCGCCGTCGCCGACGCGGGGGTACGACCGGACGCGATCGACTGCGTGTTCGCGCAGGCGTCCGGCATGGTGCGGGGCGATGCCGCCGAACTGGAGGCGTTGCGTGCGCTCGCCGACGACGGCGGTCGGCGTCCGGTCGTCACATCGATCAAGGGGCATATGGGGTACACGTTCGCCGCGAACGGCCCGCTGAATCTCGCCGCTGCCCTGATGGCCCTTCGCCACCAAGCGGTCACTCCCACGCTGAACTTCCGGGAGGCGGACCCGGAGTTCGCGAAGGTCGACATCCCCGGTGAGGTCCGCGAGACGGGGCTGCGCCACTGTCTGATCAACGCCTTCGGATTCGGCGGCATCAATGCCAGCCTTGTGGTGTCCACGGCATGACGCAGGACCATGCCGACGTGCGCAGAGGAGAACTGTGTCCACGCACTTCGAGAAGCTCGTCCGTTGCTGTATGCACTGCAAGATCTCCCGGTTCCTCGACAAGACCATCGAGATCGAGAAGGCCGGGGTCGCGCGGGTGGCCATCCCGTTCCACAGCGACCTCACCCAGAACGCGGACTTCCTGCACGCCGCCATGATGTTCGAAGTCGGGGACACGGCCGGGTTCGTGGCGGCCAACTCGATGGAGGAGACCTTCAGCGTCCTCACGGTCGACTACCACATCAACCTGATCCGACCGGTCCGGAAGCAAGGCATCCACGCGGTCGGCACGGTGGTGACCGCCGGCAAGACGATCTACGTCGCGCGCAGCGACATCTACAGCGAAGACGGCAAGTTGGTGGCCGCCGGGCAGGGCACGTACACGGTGTCCAGGATCCCGCTCACCGACTTGGAGGGGTATGAGGACTGATCGGCGCCGATGCATGGGGCCGGGCCGTGCCTAGCTGATGCAACGTCAACTCCGGAACCAGAAAGCCCGGTCGGCGCACCCGTGACCCCTGAGCGGCTTCCCGGTGCCGCGTCGGCAAGGGCGCCGTACCGGCCGAACAGACAAGGACCGACGAGTGATCGACGTCTCCGACCACGAAGGCATCGCCATCCTCACCCTGAACCACGGGCCGGTGAACGCCCTGGACCGGGAGCTGCTCACGCGGATCCCCGACACACTGGCGGCCGTCGGCGAGGCCCGCGCGGTCGTACTGACCGGGAGCGGGCGGTCGTTCTCGGCGGGGGTGGATCTCAAACGGGTGATCGACGGCGGGGCGGTCTACGCCGAGAGCTTCCTCCCCGCTCTGCATCGCGCGACCCTCGCCCTGTTCGACCACCCGAGGCCGGTGGTCGGTGCGGTCAACGGGCATGCTTTGGCCGGCGGGTGCGTCCTCGCCGCCGCCTGTGACATGCGGCTGATGTCCGGCGGCTCCATCGGGCTCACCGAACTCGCCGCGGGCGTGCCCTTCCCCACGGTGTGCCTGGAGGTCGTACGCCACGCCGTCGGCCCGGCACTCGACGCGATGGTGCTGGCCGCCGGCCGCCTGACGCCCGCGAAGGCCCTGTCGATCGGCTTGGTGCACGAACTCGTGGAGCCGGAACAGCTGCTCCCCGCCGCACTGCTGCGGGCCGAGGAGCTGTGCCGCGCTCCCTCGGACGTCTACGCCCTCGCCAAGCGGCAGCTCCACCGGCCCACCCACGAGCGCATCGACGCCGCCCGCTCGTCGGACGACGGTGAGGTGCTGAGGATCTGGGGATCCGAGCGCACGGGCCGGATCCTGCGGGACTACCTGGCGTCCCTGCGACGGGGCTGACAGCGGGCGGGGAACCAGACCGGGCTCACCCCCTCCGGCTCCCGGAAGGAACTTTTCACAGGAGAGGGAGTGACTCAGGCCACGGTGATCTTTGGTCCGGGATCACGCCCTCTGCCCGACTTGCCGACTTCCCGCGCGAACGATCTCCGTTACGCTCCGCGTCGTCGGCCACTTTGGGTAACCGAGGAGGCCGGCTTTCCTGTCCCTCAGAGGCCACGGATCCCCCACGAAGGGGCCCGGACCGGAAGTTGGAGAAACACATGCGACGACGCATAGCCGCATTCGCCGTGAGCGCGCTGCTGGCGGGCGGCACGGCCGCCATGACCCTGCCCGCGCAGACCGCCGTTGCGGCGGGACACGTCACCTGCCACCCGGACGAGCTGAGCCGGCAGATCGCCGAGCTGAAGAACAAGGCGGCCGAGCAGAAGCGCCACGGCCAGCGCGAGGCGGCCAGGCGGACCCTCGCCCAGGCGGACGCCCTGCAGCGCAAGCTCCACATGTGCGTCAAGTCGGACGAGGACGCGTCCAAGCCCTTCCCGCGCTAAGGACGGCCCCTCCGCGGTGACGGACACCGTCACCGTGTGACGTGGTTGTGCAGGGTCCGGCCGCCGCGCGTCGCGTGCGGCGGCCGGGCCCGCCCGCCCTTGCGAGTGGCGGCCTCCCCCCACAGGCTTGCGGGCGAACGCTCCCTCTCCGCTCTTTCGCGCCGTGCGAGCGGGCTCCGCGCGCCGGGCGCGGCGCCGCCCGGCGCGCGCCGGAAGCCGTCCGTGTGCTCCGTCCGCCCGGAACCGCCGGTGCCGCGCATGTCTGACCGGGTGTCCGGCGGGTAGCGCAGACGTGTCCGGTATCCGCGCGAGCGCGCACCGCGCGTCGGGGGAAACTCATGAACGGCATCAGCGGCGTCAGCGACACCAATGGCGTCAGCGGCACCAGTGGCACGAGTGGCACGACGGCGTGAGCGGCATGACGGGTGCCGCGCCGCGCGGCACGTCCCCCTCCGCCGCCGCCGACGGCCCGGACACCGCGACACCGCCGGGCCTCGACGGCCTCATGCGGATCGCCACGGGCTTCATGGCCTCCAAGGTCCTGCTCGTCGCGGCCCGACTCGGCCTCTTCACCGTTCTGTCGACCCACGGCCCCCTCGACGCGGACGCGCTGGGCACCCGGCTCGGACTCCACCCGCGGTCCTCCCGTGACTTCCTCGACGCCCTGGTCGCCCTCGGAATGCTGGACCGCACCGCCGGCGTCTACGCCAACTCCCCGAGCGCCGAACGCCACTTGGCGCACGGCGGACCGGACTGCGTCGCCGGGTTCCTGGAGGCGGCCGACCGCACGGCGTACGGCCTGTGGGGCCGCCTGGAGTCGGCGCTGCGCACGGGCGCCCCGCAGGACGGCGCCCCCGGCGGAGAGGACGGCACGTACGCCGCCCGCTCCCAGCGCCCCGACCACCTCGCCTCGTTCGGGCAGGTCACGCCCGGGCCGCCCACCGGATCCGCCTCCGCGCTCGCCGAGGCGGTCGACTGGTCCCGCCACCGCACCGTCGCCGCCATCGGCCGCGCCGCCGGAGCCGCGCTGACCGACCTGCTCCGGCGCCACCCCCACCTCCGGGGGACCGGCTTCGACCTGCCGTCCGCCGGGGCGGCGTTCCGGCGCCGGGCGGCTGCGGCCGGCCTCACGGACCGGCTGTCCTTCACCCCCGGTGACTTCCGCACGGACCCCCTGCCCCGGACGGACGTCCTCGTCCTCGGCCACACCCCGAGCGGCTGCGCCCCCGCTCCCGCCGGGACGCTGCTGCGCAAGGCGTACGAGGCACTGCCGGACGGCGGAATGGTCGTCGTCCACGAGACGCCGCTCGGCGACGACCGACGGGAGAACCTCCCAGAGCTCCTCATGAGCCTCACCCTGCTCCTGGAGACGCCCGGCGCGAGCGCGTCCGCCGGCGCCGCGTGCCGGCGCCGGCTGTCCGAGGCCGGCTTCCGGAACGTCCGGGTCCGGCGTCCGGCCGGCTCCGCGTCGACGGCGGTGGGTGTCAAGTGAGCCCGTGGACGGCCGGGCGGCGGTCCGGCGGGGAGGCCGACGGGCGGACGAGCGGGGCGGAACCGCGTCCCGTACCGGTGAGGCGGGTCTCCCGCCGGGGAAGAGGAGGACCATGATCTCCGCATCCGCAGTGGCCGCCGCCCTCCTGGCGGTGGTTCCCGTCATCGGCGCCGGCTCCGGGCACGACGCCGTCACCGTGACCGACACCTTCCGTACGCGCTCGGGCGCTGCCGCCGTCACCTACGCGCCCGACGCCGTGCCCGGGGGCGCGCGGGTCAGGGTGACGGAACGCCCGGCGCCCGGCGGGGGCACCCGGTTCGCACTGCGACTGGAGGGGCTGCCGGCCGGCAGGACGTTCGGGGCGCACGTGCACCGCCAGGCCTGCGGCCCGAAGCCCGAGGACGCGGGCCCGCACTACCAGAACGTCAAGGACCCGGTGCAGCCCTCGGTGGACCCCGCCTACGCCAACCCCCGGAACGAGGTGTGGCTCGACCTCACCACCGGCGCCCGCGGCACGGCCCGCGCCCAGGCGACGGTGGCCTGGCGTGTCCGCCCGGGCGAGGCCCGTTCGCTCGTCCTCCACGAACACGCCACCGACACCCGCGCCGGGCACGCCGGAACGGCGGGAGCACGGCTGGCCTGTGTCACGGTGCCCTTCGGGACGGCGCGCTGACCCGGCCGGGCCGCGCGGGCCGGGTACGGGATCCGGCCGACGGCGGACGGTCACGGCCCGGAGCCCGCCCGGCCGGACGGCTGAGACGCCGGACGGGCTCCGGACCGCGCGTCACGCGGCGTGCCGGCGGTGGCGACCGCCGCGCTCGCCGGAGGCGCCGGACGAGCCCGGCGCCTCGGAGGGGAGGTTCGGTACGACGCTGAGGTGGCGCTTCGCCGACGCCCGTTCGGGCGTACCCGCGCCGGGCGTATCCGTGCCGGGCGTATCCGTGCCGGGCGCACGCACCCCACCCAGCACACGGTCCTCGTACCCCGCGAGAGCGAAGATGAGGCCCAGGAGCAGGGGAGGGATGAGCAGGGCGGTGAAAACCACGGGGAACTCCTTCCCGGAAGGCCGTCCCTGCCCGTGTTGCCGCCCTGGACGCCCGGAAACCCCACACCCCCCGTACCGCGCACACCCGTCCGCCGGACGGACGGAACGCCCTTCGCCCGCTCGGGTACTCCGCGTATACCCGCAGGGTCCGGACCGTCGACGGTGACCTGGACCGACGGGGCCGGGCCGCCGTGCCGGACCGTCCGGAGTCCGCGGCTCGTACGGCTAACCGGCCAACTAGCGTGGCGTGGTGTCATCGGCTTCGAACGGGCCGCCGTGGCCGGGCACGATCAGGTCCGCCGTGGCCAGTACCCGTAGCCGGGAGGCGCGCAGCACCTCGCGGTCGGGGGCCACCGGGTCGTCCGCCGGACCGTTCGCGTGCCACCACAGGTCACCGGCGAAGGCCACGAAGCCCGAGTCCGTGCCCGCCGGCAGAGTGATGTCCTCGGGGCTGTGGCCGGGGGTGCGGATCAGCCGCAGCGAGGGCGTGAGCGCGTGGCCTTCCGCGTCGCGGTTCGTCCAGTGGTCGCCCTGGTACTCGACCCGGTGGTCGTGCAGTGCCGCTCTCCATCGCCCACGGGCTGGACCGGCTCGCGGACGCGGATCTGCTCATCGCCCTGCCCGGGGCCGGATTCCGTACGCCGCCCGCTCCCGCCGTCCTCGACCTCCTGCGGGCCGCGCACGGGCGCGGGGCGCTGGTTACGGCCCACTGTGTCGGCACGTTCGCGCTCGCCGCCGCCGGGCCACCACACACTGGCGGTTCGCCGAACTCCTCGCCGGCCGCGACCCGGACGTCCTCATGGAACCCGACGCGCTCTACATCGACGAGGGGAGCGTGGTCACGGGCGCCGGGGCCGCCGCGGGCTTCGACCTCTGCCTCCACCTGCTGCGGCGCGAACACGGCGCCGCGCCGGCCAACTCCGTCGCCTGGGACATGGTGCTGCCCTCCCACCGCGACGGAGGGCAGGCCCAGTTCGTGGCCGCGCCGGTGCCCGAGGACGGGCAGGACGAGCGGCTCGCCGAAGTCCTCGGCGGCCCCGGCGCCCGTGACCACGCTCCTTCGCCCGCCGCTTCGCCGCCGCCACCCCCACGCCTGGGTACGGAACCTGCGACTCGGCAGAGGCGAGGAACTCCTGGAGACCACGGACCTGCCTGCCGAGGAGATCGCCCGCCGGGTCGGCTACGGCAGCGCCGCCGTGCTGCGCGAACAGTTCGTACGGCGCCGGGGCGTTCCGCCCCGCTCCTACCGCCGCGCCTTCACCGGTACGCCGTAGCGGACCGGGCGGGCAGCCGTCGCCTACCGGGCCGTCACCTCACGGAGGCCACTGATCGCGACCGGCGGCGGTGGCGGGCGTTCCGTCTCCCGCCTTCGGCTCGGCTAGGGCCCGCCGACCGCGCAGATGGCGTCGACCGAGACGATCGCGTCGGCGGTGCCGGTGTTCCTGCCGTCGACGTTCCAGCTTCTGTCGAGCGGATAGGACTGCCCGACCACGAATTGGGCCTCGCTTCCCCCTTGCGCGGTCCAGCCTCCGCCGGTCACGGTCCTGCCTGCGGGGCAGGTCACGTCCACGGTGCGGAACTGCCCCGGCGGAATGGTCGTCGTGGCGTGTACGTGGACGAATTCCGCCGCCTGACGGCGGGCCGCCTCGCGCGGTCGCCCGCCGCTGTCGTGCTGCGCCGCCACGGCGATGCCGGTGGTGGTGAGGGCAACCATGCTCAGTACGGCCACAAGTCGCATGCGCTTCATCTCGAGCCCCTGGGACGGTATGGCCGGGGGCCGGCCCGGCCATAAGCGGAGGTGGTCTCTCCACACGCTAGGGAGGCACGACGGATCGCCACAGGGCGTGAAGGGCGCACGAGCGGGGAGCGCGGGGAGACTCGTCGCCCACTCGGGCCGCCTACGAGGCGGCGTGCCCGGCGGCAACCATCCTGCGGGGGAGGGACGTTCCGGGGCGCCGTCGCTCCAAGCCGGCCGGTTCCGCGCCGTCGGCAGCTTTTCGCTTCCCTTTCTTGAGCGGGCGATCCAGATAAGTTACGGTGCCATCATGGCGAGGACGCGGGAGTTCGACACCGAGGCGGCGGTGAGCCGCGCGATGGAACTGTTCTGGACGCGCGGCTACGAGGCCACTTCGGTGCGGGACCTGACCAAGCATCTCGGGATCGGGCAGGGGTCCTTGTACGCGGCGTTCGGCGACAAGGACGGCCTGTACCGGGCCGCTTTGGAGTATTACCGCACCACCCTCGCGGCGGCCGCCTTGCGCCGGCTGGAGGAGGAGGCGGACGCCCGTGCGGCGATCCGCGCGCTGCTGGTCGAGCGGGTCCGGGTCGCCGTCGAGCAGGACGGCCGGGGCTGCCTGGCCGTCAACGCCGCCTGCGAGCGCTTGCCGGAGGATCCGTCGGTCAGGCGCATTGTGCGCGACATGCAGGACGCCGGCCGGGAAGCGCTCGCCGAGGTGCTGCGGGTCGCGGTCGAGCGGGGTGAGATCGCCGAGCGGCACGACCCGCACACCCTCGCCGCCTTCCTCGTCACTTTCCTCAACGGGTTGCTGGTCTCCTCGAAGATCACACCCGACGTCCGCGCCCTCGAACCGCTCGTGGAGATCGCGCTTTCCGCCGTCGGCTGACTTTTCGTGCCCGCAAACTGTAACGGGCGATCCATATAGCGGTCTGAGTCCGGGGGCGGGACGGGGGGCGGGGGCGTCGCGGAACGGCGCCGCCCCGTCGATCCGGAGCGCCACGCAGACCTCACAGATCGGAGAAACCGCAGATGATGTACGACCACGACGCGATACCCGTCCGCACCGGCCGGGCCACCGTCAACGGAACGAGCCTCCACTACCGGACGGCCGGGGCCGGTCCCGCGCTGGTGCTCCTCCACGGCGTGCCCAAAACCGGTTACCACTGGCGCCACCTCGTACCGAAACTGACGGCCCGTCACACCGTCGTCGTACCGGACCTCCGCGGTTTCGGTGACTCCGCCCGCCCCGCTGAGGGGTACGACTCCGCGACGATGAGCGACGACATCGCCGCGTTGATGCACCACCTCGGGCATGACCGGTACACCGTGGCCGGCGAGGACTGGGGTGCGGTGATCGGTTACCAGCTCGCCGCCCGCCACCGAGGCAGCGTCGAGTCCCTGATCTTCATCGAGGCCCTGCTCCCCGGATTCGGCTTCGAAGACCACGCCGCGCTCACCGTCGAGAACGTCTCACGTGGCAAGCACATGTGGCACCTGGGCTTCTACTTCCAGCCGGACGTCCCCGAGATGCTGATCGCCGGACACGAACGCGAGTTGATCACCTACATGATCAAGTCCGAGCGCAGCCGCCCCGACAGCGCCACTCCCGACGCGATCGACGAATACGTGCGCTGCTACTCCATGCCCGGCGGCATCCGCGCCATGCTCGCCGTCTACCGCGCGATGCTGGTCGACGCCGAGCAGAACAGGCGGGCCGCGCGGGAGCGACTCGACATCCCGGTCCTGGCCCTCGGCGGCTCGGCCTTCATCGGCGACCGCAATGAGTCGCAGATGCGCCTTGTGGCCCACGATGTCACCGGCCACGTCTTCGACGCCGGCCACGACCTCGCCGAGGAAGTGCCCGACGAGATGGCCGACGTGGTGCTGTCGTTCCTGGCTGCCCGCCGGTAGACCCACGTCGTGGGTGACGTGTCGTCAGCCCGCCGGAGCCTCGGATCATGAGGGGGGAAGCGCATGCTCGCGTGGTTCGGGAAGCGGTTACGAGGCGCGGCCGCGTCGCCCGTCGTGCTCGCCCTTTCCGTGGCGGCGGTCACCGGCTGTACATCGGACCGTGCGGCAGACACCCCACCGGCCACCGCGTCCGGTACAAGGGGGCCGACGGTTGCGCCGAGCCGGGGCGGGCCCGAGGCCACGCCTCCGGGCCCTCCGGTTCCGCCGGGTACGCCAGGTTCATCCGGCGCACCCGGCGCGTCGCCGGCATCCGGAAAGCCGCATTACGCGCCTGACTTCTGCAAGGAGAAGCTGATCGACGGCAGTGTGCATCAGGTGCTCCAAGTGAACGGCGGTGAAGTCCAGCCGAACGGCCTCCGCGTGGTCGGGGCGCGCGAGACGCAGCTCACGTGCGGACCCGATGTCGACAACGGAGGCTACTTCGAGGCACTAGAGCCTCTCGGGCCTTACTACGTCGCCGCCAACGCCACCGTCAGGTTGCTGGCCTCCGACCCGGCAACGCATCGGCTCGTCTTGAAATCCGCGGACTGGCGAACTCTTTTGGAGCTTCTCCGGGAGTGCCGGAAGGGGCAGGCGTCCGGACCGTACGTGTGCAGCCCGTTCTTCTACGTCACCATCGACGACGAGAAGGGCGGTGTGATCACCGATTTCACCGCCCTCTTCCAGTCCTGAGGCGCCGAGGGGTGAAGGCGGCGTCCAGAGGCCGGACGATCCGGGTTGAGTACGGTCGTCCGGTGGCGTGATCGGAGCGCGCCGGGAGGGGAGAGTGGCGGTGGATGTCGTCGCGGTCATGGAAGCGCTGGCGCGGCAGGGGGTAACGGTGCTGTTCAAAGCCGATGCCGAGCGCATGGCGGAGGGGCGCGGGCCGTGGACCTTCGTCGCCAGTGGGGCTCCGTTCGGCGAGGACGTCCTCGTGCGGACCGATGCCGCGCCGGTGGAGCGATGCCTCGCGGTGTGCCTGCCCCGCCTGCGCGAGCTGGGCTTGTCGATCCCCGAGTGAGAGCGTCACGGTGATTCTCCGGCGCTCTGTCTGCCGTCGGGCATCCCGGATCCGTCGTGGGGCGGCGGAGCCGGCGGCTCGGTGAGGTCTGCCGACCGGGCCGCCCGCCCCGCCCTTCACGTCGCCGGCGCCGACCCCGGCCAGTGCCGCGGTGTGGAGGCCGTACCGGTCACGGGTGCGCCTTGGGGCGCCACGTCCGGTCGCCGTCCTCCGCGGGCTCGGCGCGTTCGGCGGCGCCCGCTTCGGCCGTTTCCACGAATTCCCGGTGCCGCGCGTTGCCGTAGCGCGGGGCAGTCCAGCGGGCACCGTTGAATTCCTCGTGAGCGCTCCACCCGGCGGCGGCCTGGCACAAGTGCCGCCAGCCGAAGTAGATCTCCTGCGCGAGCTGTTGCTCCGGTACGGGGTACTCGTGCCGGTGCTCGACGTCACACCAGGCGATCACGTAATCCTGGAGTTGCAGGCCGTCCATGGCGACGAGGTGGGCGAAGCCGATCGCGGCCGCGTGCTCGTCGGTGCCCTCCGGATGGCGTTCGGCCACGTCCCGCAATCGTCGGCCGAGGAACTCCTTGAGCGCGACCACGTCCGCCTCGGTCAAGTCGTCGGTGTAGACGAGCGCCTCGCTGGGCGCGGTGCTGACGTCCCGCGTCATGATGGTCCCCTCCTTCGCCGGCGGCGCCGCCGCTCCGTCGTGGTCTCGCCGCGGCGCGAGCTGCTTGCCCCGCGCATCCTGCCACCGTCGACCGGGCTGTGCGGGGCGAACCGTGGCCAAAGCTCTGTCGGTGTCCGCGTCCGGCGCGGAGCGGCGGATCGTCAGCCGCCGGTCGGGGAGGGTGCAGAAGGCCGGCGAAGGCGCGTCCGGCATGAGCCCGACGGCCCAGGGGAGGACAATATCCAAAGCCGATACGTCATCGATCAACCGGCAAAGGTCTGAAATGAGCAAGAAGAGTATGCGCGCAATCACCCAGGACACCCTCGGTGGACCGGACGTCCTGCGGGTGAGCGAGGTCGAGAGGCCGGAGCCGGGGATCGGGGAGATCCTGGTCCGGGTCCGAGCGGCCGGTGTCAACCCCATCGACCTCAAGACCCGCGAAGCCGGCATGTTCCTCGGCGAGCCCCCGTTCGTCCTCGGCTGGGACGTGTCCGGGGTGGTGGAGGCGGTCGGCACCGGCGTGCGCCTCTTCGAGGTCGGCGACGAGGTGTACGGAATGCCGTCGTTCCCGGCGCAGGCGGGCGCCTACGCCGAATACGTGGCCGCCCCGGCCCGGCACTTCGCCCACAAGCCGGCGCGCCTCGACCACGTTCAGGCCGCCGCCCTGCCGCTCGCCGCCCTGACCGCCCGACAGGCCCTGACGGACGCGGGCCGGGTCGGCCGGGGCCGGCGGGTGCTGATCCACGCCGCGGCCGGGGGCGTCGGCCACTTCGCCGTCCAGATCGCGAAGGCGCACGGCGCCCACGTCATCGGCACCGCCCGTGCCGCCCGGCACGACGCACTCCGCGAGCTGGGTGCGGACGAACTGGTCGACTACACCCGGACGGACGTCAACGCCACCGTCCGGGACGTCGAATTCGTCCTCGACACCCTCGGCGGCCGGAACACGTCCGCCACCCTGGCCACCCTGCGGGACGGCGGCACGCTCGTCTCGCTGCCCGGGCCCGAGGCGGACGAGGTGGTGCCCGAAGCCGCCGAGCGCGGCATCAAGGCGGGCTTCATGCTCGTGGAGCCGGACCGCGCCGGGCTCCTGGCGATCACCGAGATGGTGGAGGCCGGTTCCCTCCGCCCGGTCGTGGAGAAGGAGCTTCCGCTGGAAGAGGCAGCCGAGGCCCACCGGCTGGCCGAGCGCGGCGGCAACCTCGGGAAGATCGTCCTCACCGTCGACTGAACCCGCGTCGGCGGAGCCCGCCGTTCCCCCGCCCACGGGGGACCGGCGGGCGGACATCACACGGCCGTGGGGGGGCGGAAGGCCGGCCGCCCGGACCCGTACCGGCCGCGCGCGACCGTCGGCACACCGGCCGGCCGCGCACGCCGCGCGCCACCCACCCCCGGCGCACACGCCTCCCGCTTCGATGTCAGGCTGCCGACAGCGAGCCCGCCACCTCGCCCAGCGCCTCCAGCACCGGGCGGACCAGCGGATGCCGCTCCGCGCCCCGGCGGACCGCCGCGAAGACGCGGCGGGTCGGGGTGACGCCCTCGACGGGGCGGACCGCCACGTTCTTGAGGGCCTCGACGTTCATGCCGGACAGCGCCGACCGCGGGACGAGGGCCACGCCCGCGCCGGCGCCGGCGAGAGCCGCGACCGCCCGGAAGTCGTCGGAGGAGTGGGCCAACCGCGGCTGGAAACCGGCCAGTTCGCAGGCGAGGACGGTCATGTCGTGGCAGGGGTTGCCGGGGTAGGGGGCGATCCAGTCGCTGTCGGCGAGCTCGTCCAGGCGGACGTGCGGCTCGCCGGCCAGCGGGTGGGAGGTGTGCAGCACCGCGTCGAACGGCTCGGCGTAGAGCGGGACGCGGACGAGCCGCAGGTCGTCCTCGCGCGGCGCGCCCCGGTACTCGACGGCCAGGGCGACGTCCGCCACCCCGTCCATGACCAGCGGCAGGCTCTCGTCGCCCTCGGCGTCGCGCACGCGGAGGCGGATGCCCGGGTGGCGCCCGGCGAGGAGGGTGATCACCGGGGCCAGGACCTCCGCGATGCCGGTGGCGAAGGCGGCGACGGTGAGTTCGCCGGCGGTGCCGTCCGCGTAGGCGGCCAGCTCGGCCTCGGCCCGTTCCAGCTGGGCCACCACCCGGTGGGCGTGGCCGAGCAGGATCTCACCCGCGGGAGTGAGCCGTACGCCCCGGCCGCTGCGGGTGAGCAGTACGTGGCCGGTCTCCTGCTCCAGGGCGGCCAGCTGCTGGGAGACGGCGGACGGGGTGAGGTACAGCGCCGCGGCCGCGGCGGTCACCGTACGGTGGTCCGCCACGGCCCGCAGGACGCGCAGTCGCCGGGGGTCGATCACCTGGCCATTTTGCCAGGGCCCGGCCGTACCCCCGGCCCGGCGGTCAGCCCTTGAGCGCCGCGCGCGCGTCGACGAACGCGGTGACGGCGCGCTCGACATCCTCCGTCGAGTGCGCGGCCGACAGCTGGACGCGGATCCGGGCCGCGCCCATCGGGACCACCGGGTACGAGAAGCCGATCACGTACACGCCGCGCTCCAGCAGGAGCTCGGCCATCCGGCCGGCCTGGGCCGCGTCGCCGATCATCACCGGGGCGATGGGGTGGTCGCCGGGCAGGATCTCGAAGCCCTCCTCGGTCATCCGCCGGCGGAACAGGGCCGTGTTGGCGTTCAGCCGCTCGCGCAGGTCGCCGGCGGACTCCAGCAGGTCCAGGACCTTGAGGGAGGCGGCGGCGATGACCGGGGCGAGGGAGTTCGAGAACAGGTACGGGCGCGAGCGCTGCCGCAGCAGGGCGACGATCTCGGCGCGCGCCGCGACGTAGCCGCCGGACGCGCCGCCCAGGGCCTTGCCGAGGGTGCCGGTGATGATGTCGACGCGGTCCATGATGCCGTGCAGCTCGGGCGTGCCGCGCCCGCCGGGGCCGACGAAGCCGACGGCGTGCGAGTCGTCGACCATGACCATGGCGTCGTAGCGGTCGGCCAGGTCGCAGATCTCGCGGAGCGGCGCGACGTAGCCGTCCATGGAGAACACGCCGTCCGTGACGATCAGGCGGCGGCGGGCGTCCTGGGTGTCCTGGAGCTGCTTCTCCAGGTCGGCCAGGTCGCGGTTGGCGTAGCGGTGGCGGCGGGCCTTGGAGAGGCGGATGCCGTCGATGATGCTGGCGTGGTTGAGGGCGTCGGAGATGACGGCGTCCTCGGGGCCGAGCAGGGTCTCGAAGACACCGCCGTTGGCGTCGAAGCAGGAGGAGTAGAGGATCGTGTCCTCTTGGCCGAGGAACGCCGACAGCCGCGCCTCCAGCTCCTTGTGGACGTCCTGCGTGCCGCAGATGAAGCGCACCGACGCCATGCCGTAGCCCCAGCGGTCGAGGGCGTCCTTGGCGGCGGCGACGACCTCGGGGTGGTCGGCGAGGCCGAGGTAGTTGTTGGCGCAGAAGTTGAGGACGTCGCCCGGGGCGCCGCCGGCGGTGACGCTGACGGAGGCGCTCTGCGGCGTGCCGATCACCCGCTCCGGCTTGAAGAGACCGGCTTCGCGGATCTCGTCGAGCGTGGCGCGGAGGTCGTCGCGGACGGAGTCGAACATCTGGGGGAAGCTCCTTGGGAGAGACGGGCGAGGCGGGCGGGACGGGGCGAGGCGGAAGGGGCCGGCGGTCAGGCGGTCCAGTCGAGGATGATCTTGCCACTGCGGGCGGTGGCGGCCTCGTCGAAGGCCGCGTCGAAGTCCCGGTACCCGTACCGGCCCGTGATCACCGGGCTGAGGTCGAGGCCGGCCTCCAGCAGCACGGTCATCGCGTACCAGGTCTCGAACATCTCCCGGCCGTAGATGCCCTTGATGGTGATCATCGAGGTGACGAGCTTCGCCCAGTCGACGGGGAACTCCTGCGCGGGCAGGCCCAGCATGGCGATCCGGCCGCCGTGCGTCATGTTGGCGATCATGTCCTGGAGCGCCTCGGGGCGGCCGGACATCTCCAGACCGACGTCGAAGCCCTCGCGCAGGCCCAGCGTGCGCTGCGCCTCGGCGATCGAGGATTCGGCCACGTTGCAGGCCAGGGTGGCGCCCACCTTGCGGGCCAGGTCCAGGCGCGGCTCGCTGACGTCGGTGATCACGACGTTGCGGGCGCCCGCGTGCTTGGCCACGGCCGCGGCCATGATGCCGATCGGTCCCGCGCCGGTGATCAGGACGTCCTCGCCGATCAGCGGGAAGGACAGCGCGGTGTGCACGGCGTTGCCGAACGGGTCGAAGATCGCGGCGATGTCCAGGTCGACCTCGGTCCGGTGCACCCAGACGTTGGAGGCCGGCAGTGCGACGTACTCGGCGAACGCGCCGTCCCGCCCGACCCCGAGGCCGACGGTGCTGCGGCAGAGGTGACGACGGCCGGCCAGGCAGTTGCGGCACTTGCCGCAGACCAGGTGGCCCTCACCGCTCACCAGGTCGCCGACGGCGATGTCCCGGACGTCCGCCCCGACCTCGGCCACCTCGCCGACGAACTCGTGCCCGAGCACCAGCGGCGTCTTGACGGCACCCTGGGCCCACCCGTCCCAGGAGCGGATGTGCAGGTCCGTCCCGCAGATGCCCGTACGCAGCACTCGGATCAGCACGTCGTCGGGGCCGGTCTCCGGCTCGGGGACGTCCATGAGCCACAGACCCGGCTCGGCCTTGTGCTTGACGAGTGCCTTCATGGGCGGTGGCTCCTAGGGGGTGGGGGCGGGCCGGCGTCGGGGTGACGGCCGAGGGGTGTTCTGCGTGCGCACCGATGGGTTCGCGCGCACCAATGTGCCGAGTGATGTCCTCGGCGTCCATCGAGGTTTTCTTAAGCGGGGCAACAGAAGAACTTCACGCCCGCTCGCGGCGGGGCGGGGCGGGCCACGGTCTCGGTCCGGAACGCCCCCGGGCCGTTCCGCCGGCGGAAGCCGCCGGTCACCTGCCGGCCGCCCGGACGTCATCCGAGGACGCTTCGCTGTGCCGCGACGGATCCGACGCCCCACGCGGATTCCGCGTTCCCGTACGCCGCTGCCGCGTACACCCCGCCCCCGCCGTTTTGTCGCCCCACCGTTCAGGAGACCCCCGTGCAGCTCCCCCGGCCCGCCCGCGCCGCGACCGCCCTCGCCGTCACCCTGCTGACCGCCGCCGCCCTGGCCCACCCGGCGGTCGCCGTGGGCCCGGCCGCAGCCGCTACGGAGCCGACCGTCCCGGCGGCGGCCGGCCGGGCCGTGCCCGCCCTGAAGATGCTCACCTACAACACCTTCCTCATGAGCACGAACCTCTACCCGAACTGGGGACAGCGACACCGGGCCGAGGCGATCCCCGCCGCCGGCTTCTTCTCCGGGCAGGACGTCGTCGTCCTCCAAGAGGCGTTCGACAACGACGCCTCGGACGCGCTCAAGGCCCGGGCCGCCGCCCGGTACCCGTACCAGACGCCCGTCGTCGGCCGGTCGAAGGCCGGCTGGGACGCCACGGGCGGGGCCTACTCCGCCCTCACCCCCGAGGACGGCGGGGTGACCGTGCTCAGCAAGTGGCCGATCGTCCGCAAGGAGCAGGTGATCTTCAAGGACGCGTGCGGCTCGGACAAGTGGTCCAACAAGGGCTTCGCGTACGTCGTCCTGGACGTCGGCGGCACCCGGGCGCACCTCGTCGGCACCCACACGCAGTCCACCGACGGCGGCTGCGCGGCGGGGGAGGCGGCGGCCGACCGCGCCCGGCAGTTCCGGCAGATCGACGCCTTCCTGGACGCCAAGCGCATCCCGGCCGACGAGCAGGTCATCGTCGCGGGCGACCTCAACGTCGACTCCCGCGGCGGCGAGTTCGCCTCCCTGCTCGCCGACGCGGACCTCGACCCGGCGGAGGCCCGCACCGGCCACCCGTACTCCTTCGACACCCGGGAGAACTCCGTCGCCGCCTACCGCTACCCGGACGACGCCCGCGAGGACCTGGACCACATCCTGCACCGCAAGGGCCACGCCCGGCCCGCCGGATGGACGAACGAGGTGGTCAAGGAGCGGTCCGCGCCCTGGACCGTGTCCAGCCTGGGCAAGGAGTACACCTACACCGACCTGTCCGACCACTACCCGGTCGTCGCCGGAGGCCGCTGACCGCCCGGTACGCGGGCGGGCAGGCGCTGTTGACGACGGCGCGGCGGCTCTGTGAGGGTGGCGGATCATGTGCGGGCGCGAACGGCCCCGGTGATCCGGCCCGGCGCAGGAGGTGCCATGAACAGACAGGACGGCCCCCGACGGCCTTACGACGTCGTCCTCTTCGGCGCGACCGGATTCGTCGGCGAGCTGACCGCCGCCCACCTCCTGGCCCATGCGCCACAGGGCTGCCGTCTGGCACTCGCCGGGCGGAGCCGGGCCAAACTGGAGCGGCTGGGGGAGCGCCTGGCCGGCGGTCCGGGACCCGCGCCCGCGCTGCTCACCGCCGCCGCCGACGACCCGGACGCGCTGCGCGAACTCGCCGAGTCCGCCCACGTCGTCGCCACCACCGTCGGCCCCTACCTCCACCACGGAGAGCCGCTGGTGGCCGCCTGCGCGGCGGCGGGCACCGACTACCTCGACCTCACCGGCGAAACGGAATTCGTCGACTCCATGTACGTGCGGTACGACGCCCGGGCCCGCGAGACCGGCGCGCGGCTCGTGCACAGCTGCGGCTTCGACTCGGTCCCGTACGACCTCGGTGTGTACTACACCGTCCGGCGGCTGCCGGAAGGGGTGCCGCTGCGCGTCGACGGCTTCGTCCAGGCCCGGGGCGCGATCTCCGGCGGCACCCTGGCCTCCGCCCTGACGATCGCGGGGCGCGGCCGGCAGGCGCTGGCCGCCGCGCGGGAACGCCGGCGGTACGAGCCGCGCCCCGCGGCCGGCCGCCGGGCCGAAGCGCCGCTGGGCGCGCCGAGGTTCAGCCGGGAGACGGGCACCTGGGCGCTGCCGATGCCCACCGTCGACCCCCAGGTCGTCCGGCGCTCGGCCGCCGCGCTGGAGCGGTACGGGCCCGACTTCCGCTACCGGCACTACGCGTCGGTGCGCACCCTCCCCGCGGCGCTCGCCGCCCCGGCCGGGGCCGCGGCCCTGCTCGCCGCCGCCCAAGTCCCCGCGCTGCGCACGTGGTTGTCCGGTCTGCATCCCGCCGGCCGGGGGCCGACGGCGGAGCGCCGGGCCCGGAGCTGGTTCCGCGTCCGGTTCGTCGGCGAGGGCGGCGGGCGGCGGGTGCTCACCGAGGTCGCGGGCGGCGATCCGGGATACGGCGAGACCGCCGTGATGTTCGCCGAGGCGGCGTTGAGCCTGGCCCACGACGAACTCCCCGCCACCGCAGGGCAGGTGACGACCGCCGTGGCGATGGGGGACGCCCTGACGGAGCGGCTCACCAGGGCGGGGATCCGCTTCCGCGTCGCGGCGGCGGACTGACCACGGTGTGACGGACGGCGAGCCGGCGTCGGCGGCGTACGCGGCCGGCCGGGCCCGTGCGTGGCCGTCCGCTCCCCGTCGTCGGCGAACCTCATCCGTCACCCGCGCGTGTCCGGGGCCCGCGGATGTCAGGTTCCCGCACACGATCGGCGCTCGCCGACGCCGGGCTCTCACGGTCGCCGGGTTCCGGCGGCGCGCACCCCCGACGACGCGGGTCACCCGAAGACGGCCGCGTCGACGCCGCGTCCCGCACCCCCACCCCCGCCCGGGTCGGAGCCACGCCGTACCCCACGAAGACCGACAGACCCGGAGGAAACGCAGCATGCGCAAGCGCTCGATCATGGTGGTGGCCGGCCTGGTGGCCGCCCTGACGACCGGCGGGGCCGGTGCCGCGACGGCCGGACCCCGCGCGTCCGTCGGCGCCGCCGCCCCGGCGTCCTGCGGGCAGCAGACCCGCGTGGAGGTGTTCCGCGAGGGCGGCGTCCCGCTGCTGGACTGGCGGGAGAACCTGGAGTTCGACGGCCGGGGCACCCTCTGGGTCTCGCACCTCACCAAGAACCGGGTCGAGGGCTACGCCCCCGACGGCACCTCGCGCGGCGGCTTCCCGCTCGCCGGACCCGGCGGCATCCGGCGCGGCCCGGACGGCATGATGTACGTCAACTACGGGGTCAGCCCGCTCACTCCGCGCGGCGGCGTCGCCCGGTTCGACCCGGCCGCCGCCGAGCCAAGACCGCGCACCGTCGTGGACGGGATATCCGGCGTCAACGGCCTGGCCGTCGACTCCGCCGGCAATCTCTACCTCAGCCGCGAACTGGCCCACGGCATCCTGAAGTTCCGCCCGGACGGCACCCGGGACGAGGCGTGGACGAAGGCCGCGGACGTCTTCGGGAGCAACGGCCTCGACATCGTCGGCGACCAGCTCTACGTCAGCGTCCTCACCGACCCCACGTCCCGGATCGTCCGCGTCCCCCTGCGCGACCCCGGCCGGTACACCACCGTCGCCCGGCTCAGCCCCAACCCGCTGCGCGGCAAGTTCCTCGACGACCTGACGCACTTCCGCGGCGACCTGGTGGTGGCCGGTTTCCGCAGCGGTGAGCTGATCCGCGTCGACCCGGCGACCGGCCGGTCCTGCGTCCTGGCGACGGGCCTGCGCATGCCCACCAGCGTCCGCGCCGCCCACGGCTTCGGCGGCCTCGACCCCGAGCACCACCTCTTCGTCGTCGAGGCGTCCGGCCGCATCGTCAAGGTGACCGTGGACTGACACCACACGGCCGTCGGCGGGCCGTCAGGCCCCGGCCACCAGCTCCTCCAGCCGGTCGACGACCTCCGCCGGGGCCGGCATGGACCGGATCTCCTCGCGCACCTCCGCCGCGGCCGCCCGCAGCCCCCCGTCCGCCAGCACCGACTCCAGCAGCTCCGGCCCGATCTCCTCCGTCCGCACGGCCCGGCCGACCCCGCGGTCCGCGACGAGCCGGGCGACGGCCGGCCGGCCCAGCCCCTTGAGGACCGGCATGATCTGCGGCAGCCCGTGGGCCATCGCGCCGAGCGCCGTGCCCGGACCGGCATGGTGGACGACCGCGGAACAGGTGGCCAGCAGCGCGCTGTACGGCACCCAGTCGAAGGCTTGTACGTTGTCCGGCAGCGGGTCGAACGGCTCCAGGTCGACGTGCGGCAGGACGACCACGAACTCGGCGTCCGTCTTCGCCGCCGTCGCCAGGATCCGCTCCATGACCAGCGCCGCCTCCCCAGGCACCGGCCCGCTGCCCAGCGACACCGCGACGCGCGGTGTCTCCGGCACCCGGTTGAGGAGGTCGAACAGCGGCTTCGGCAGCGGCCCGCCGCCGTTGAAGGGCACGTACCGCAGCGGCCACGCGCCCGGCTCCGTGGGCACGACGCTCGGAGGGGTGACGTCGATGACGGCCCGGTGCTCGGGGAGGCCCACGCCGTGCTCCTCGAACAGGTCGGCGTGCAGCTCGCGCATCAGCTCGGCGGACGGGTTGAGGAAGCCGAAGCCGTGCTGCACCGCGGGCACGCCCAGCTTGGCCGCCGCCACCATGCCCGGCGTCAGCAGCGGGGAGTGCACCACCACGTCCGGCCGCCACTCCTCGGCCGTGCGGATCACCGCGGCGACCATCTCCGGCTGGAGCCGCAGCGCCGCCGCGACCGCGCCGCCCACCACCTCCAGGTAGCCGGCGCCCTCCGCCTCCTGGAGCAGCTTGCCGGCCACCTCCGGGTGGCGCTGGGCCAGCAGGCCCACCATCTTGTCCAGGGACAGGCCGGGCGCGACGTCCACGGTGCGCGCGCCCGCCTCGCCCAGGGCCAGGCCCGGGCCGCAGGAGGCGACCAGGACCTCGTGGCCGGCCGTCTGGAGCGCCCAGGACAGCGCCACCAGGGGATAGGTGTGGCCGGTGCCGGGTGTGGTCGTGATCAGTACGCGCATTGCCGTGGGTTCTCCGTTCCGAAGGGGGTCGTGGGACGTGGTGTGGATGGGCCGGGGGCGTCGCTCAGCGCAGGGCCGGTGCCGGGTGTTCGGGGCGCAGGCCGATGGCCATCGCGCGGGCCGGGCCGCCCTGGAGCGGTGGCAGGCGTCGCAGCACCCGCAGCACCCTGGGCGTCGTGGACTTCCCCTGGCCGTTGATCCACGGTTCCAGGAACCCGGTCTGCAGGGCCCGCTGGATGCGCTGGGTGACCACCGTCGGCGGCATGCGGCGGCGCTGGACCCGTTCCAGGTGCGCGACTTCCAGCGTCCCGTCGCGCAGCGGCTCCGCCAGGACGTTCGCGGCGGCGACGGCGTCCTGGACGGCGAGGTTGATGCCGACGCCCATGATCGGCGACATGGTGTGGGCGGCGTCCCCGATGCACAGCAGCCCCGGCCGCCACCACCGCCGCAGCCGGTCGATCTGCACGTCGAGCACCTTGACGTCGTCCCAGGTGCGCACCTCGTGCACCCGGTCCGCCAGGAACGGCTTGAGCGTGGCCAGCGACTCGCGGAAGGCTTCGAGGCCCTCGGCGCGCAGTTGCTCGTAGCCGCCCTTGCGGACGGCGAGGGCGGCCTGCCAGTGGCCCTGCCGCTCGATGCGGACCAGCAGTTTGCCGTCGGCGGAGAGCCGTCCGACCATGCCGCCGGGGTCGTCGTCGCGCTTGGACAGCCGGAACCACAGGATGTCCATGCCCGAGCCGAACGCCCGGTGCCGGAGCCCGGCCGCCGCGCGGACCGCCGAGCGGCGGCCGTCGGCGGCGACCGTGAGATCGGCGTGGAGCTCCTGTTCCCGGCCCCGGGCGTCGCGGTAGCGGACGCCGGTGACCCGGTCGCCGGACCGGAGGATTCCGGTGACCTCGCTCTCGCGCAGCAGCCGGAAGTTGGGGAACCGGTCGGCCTCCTCCACGAGGAAGTCGAGGAAGTCCCACTGCGGGAGGAAGGTGATGTACGGGAACTCGCCCGGCAGCCTGCGGAAGTCGGCCAGTGTGAAGGGCCCGTCGTCGGTGACGACCTGGAGGCGGTGGATGCGGTGGTGGGGGAGCTTCCGGAAGCGTTCCCCCAGGCCGAGTTCGCCCATGAGGCGGTGGGTGGAGGCGTGCACCGTGTCGCCCCGGAAATCACGCAGGAAGTCGGCGTGCTTCTCCAGGACCACGGTCTCCACGCCGGCCCTGGCGAGCAGCATGCCGAGCATCATTCCGGCGGGTCCCGCGCCGGCGATGGCACACGTCGTACGACTCATCCCTTGCCCTTCCTCGGTCGGTTGTGTCCTGCCGTCGTGCCCCGGGTCACCAGGTGACGGGCAGTGCCTCCGGCGCCCGCGCGATCAGCCCCGGTTTCCAGGGGACCTCCTCCGGCGGCACGGCCAGCCGGAGGGTGGGGAAGCGGGTGGTGATTCCCTCCAGGGCCACCTTGAGCTCGGCCCGGGCGAGGCTGGCGCCGAGGCAGTAGTGCTGCCCGTGGCCGAACCCCAGGTGCGGGTTGTTCTCCCGGTCGAAGCGGATGGTCTCCGGGTCCTCGAAGACCCGCTCGTCGCGGTCCCCGGCGGCGCGCTGGAAGATGACGGTGTCGCCCTTGCGGATCGGCACCCCGCCGATCTCCACGTCCTCGGTGGCGCGGCGCGGGAAACTGCCCACCGACCGCAGCGGGATGACGCGCAGCATCTCCTCGATGGCGGGGTCCAGCAGCGAACGGTCCGCGCAGAGCCGCTCGTAGAGCTCGCGCTGGGCGAGCAGCAGGAAGGAGACGTTGGAGATCATGCTGAGGGACGTCTCGTGGCCGGCCATGAGGATGCCGATACCGGTGCGCACGGCCTCGACCTCGGACAGCCGGCCGTCGTCCAGCGCCTCTATGAGCACGGATATGAGGTCGTCGGAGCGGCTGTCCCGGCGTTGCTTGATCAGCCGGCGGAGGAAGTTCTCCAGGCCGTCGCGGGCCTCGTCGATCTCCTCCTTGGTGTGCGCGGAGGTGGCCACGAAGACGTCGGAGTACCTGCGGAACTGCGCCCGGTCCTCGTACGGGACGCCGAAGAGCTCGACGATCATCCGGACGGGGAGCGGGATGGCCAGCCGCTGTACCAGGTCGCCGGGCGGGCCGGCCTCTTCCATGGCGTCCAGCTCGCTGGTGACGAGGTCGCGCATGCGGTCGGCGAGTTGCGAGACGATGCGCGGGCGGAACGCGTGCGCGACGACCTTGCGGATCCGGCCGTGGTCGGGCGGGTCCATGCTGAGCAGGTTGCCCGGCCGCAGCGGCAGGGGCGTCACCCGCGCGGTGTCGGGGGCCGTCGCCGCGAACGAGCTGAAGCGGGTGTCGGCGAGGAACTGCTTGATCTCGTGATAACCGGTGACGAGCCAGGCGTCACCGCCGTAGGGCATCCGCACCCGGGAGACCGGCTCGTTGCGGCACAGTTCCAAATAGCGGGGGTGCAGGTCGAGGCGGACCACGGGGCCGAAAGGGTAGGCCTGTGGCCCGGACGTGTCTGTGGCAGACATGGATGCCACCTTCTGCGAGTCGTCCGGCGCACGGAGGATCCGTCGCACGGTGATGGAGCACCGGGCGGTCCCCGCCGGGCCCCTGGGGCCCGCGAGGTCCGACGTCGCCCTGTGGAGGTCCCGGCGACCGGTGTCAGAGAACGGAAGACAACTGGGCGTAGCTGAAAGCGAAGAGGTCCGAAGACGACGGGACGAGGCCGAAGGGGACGGGTGCGCGGAACTCTTCGTGGGCGGAGCCGATCGTGACGGCGGTGGTGCCAGGGCATCCACCGGCCCGATCCGGCGAGGGGAATCCTCCCACAACGGCCGCTCGGGGAAGGTGTGTTCGACGCCGCGCCGGACCTGCCGGCCCGGCGGGTACCGCCCCCGGACACGCCGGACGCCCGCGTGACCGGACGGCGGTGAGGACGTCCGGTCACGCGGGCGCGTGGGGTTGCGGGGCGGGCGCCGGGCGGCGCCCTCGGTGGGCGGAGAGGCGGGGGGAGAGAGACGTCGGGCTGCGCCGGAGCGGCGACCGGGGGCAGGGGGCGACCGAGGTGATCGCGGTGCCAGTGACGTCAGGAGTGCGGAAGGCGCACGGGGCAGCCGGTCGCGGGATCGGCGCCCGGTCAGGCCCTCGGCCGGGACCCTCCGGCCGGCTCGGCCTGCTCCGGCTCCGCGGCCTGGGCCTCCCGTTCCACCTGCTCGGCGAAGCGGGCCCACACATCGGCGCACTCCCGCGCCAGCCGGGTCACCCCGTCAGCGCAGTGCGGCGGAATGGTGGCGGCGAGCTTCGCCCACACCGTGGCGTCCAGGTCGTGCACGGCGAAACCGCGCAGCAGGAAGCGGCCGGACCGGGAGAGCCGCAGCGCCGGGTCCTTGCGGAGCCGGTCCAGGCGTTCACGCGCGTCGCGCAGGGACGGCGCGTCGGCGATCCGGGTCTCCGGCCGCGGCTCGGCCCGCGGCTCCCGGGCCCGTTCGGCGGCGGCCCCGGAGCCCTGCGGCACCGGGTCCATGCCGAGCAGCAGGCGTTTCTTCACGTCGTGCGCCGTGCCGAGCGAGATCCCGGCGAGCCGGGCGATCTCGCGCAGACTCGCGTCCGGGCGCTGCCGGATCACCTCGACCGCCCGCAGCCGGCCGTTGGCGACGCTCGCCACGTCCGCGCGGCGCCGCTTGCCGTCCAGCCCGATCCGCGTGTTCAAGTGGGCAACGTCGACGCTTGAACGACGCACCCGCGAGACGGTCCGGGGCGACAGGGCCGTGACGGATGCGACGTAGCGGTCCGACAGCGCGGGACTCTCCCGGAGGATCCGGGCGGCGGCCGCGAGCCGGTCGTCATGGGTGAGCGGCTTGCCGTGCGAGATGTTCAGACTCACCGCGGTGGCGAACACGTTCCGCTCCGGCATGTCCAGCAGATAGGCGCTGATCGTGCGGTCGCCCCGGGCCCGGGCGGCGGCGAGCCGGTGCATCCCGTCGATCACCCGCCCGGTCGGCCGGTGGACGACGATCGGCGGAAGCTCCTCGTCGAGCGCGACGAGTGTGTCGATGTACGCCCCGTCCAGGCCGGCGGTGCGTGGCGAGTCGGCGGACAGTAAGGAGTGCACCGGGACGTCGGCGCGCGTCGTCGCGCTCAGGACCGGTGTCAGAAAAGGCATGGAGCCGCCATCGTCACTCATCAGATCCCCCGCGTTCCCCCGCATGACTGATGGTGCTGCGCCTTTACGCTAACCACGCGCTTCCGATCCAGGCAAGAGGTTGACGGAGGGTGCAGGCGACCGCGGGCGGAAGATCGAATTCCCTTGTCCTGCGGATGAGTTGGAAGAGGAACCGGCAGACGGGGATCCAATCCCCGCCGAGGCTTCCCGCCGGTGAACGCGTGGGGACGAAGGTACGCTGCCGTCGCCCCGGGGGGGCGGAAACGGAAGGACGTCCCCACCGGCGGATCCCGACGTTCCTGCCCGGCGGCCTCGTTCAGGGTCGTGCACACGCATGGACGGGGCCGCCGACGCCGCGTACGGTCATGGCGTCGATTCCGAGCCAGGCGCGGTACGGGGCGGTGCGCGGCCCGTTCGGCGATCGACGTCCCCGAGGCCCCGGCCCGGCGCGCGCCCTGCCGCGCGCCCCGTCGTACGGCACATCCGGGCGTGCGGCCCCCACCGGGCCCCGAGCCGCCTCCTCCGTCAACCGGCACCGTCCGGTCCTCGAACCTCGCGGCACCCACCTGTTCAGCGAACGAAAGGTCAGCACCGTGCGGGAGTACTACGACGTCGTGATCATGGGTGGCGGGCCGGCCGGCTCCACCCTCGGTGCCCTGCTCGCCCAGCGCAGCGACCTGCGGACGGCCATCTTCGACAAGGAGGTGTTCCCCCGCGAGCACATCGGCGAGTCGTTCGCCCACCCCGTGGTCCCGGCGCTCCAGGAGAGCGGGGCCCTGGGCAAGGTTCTCGCCAGCCCGTGCTGGGTGAAGAAGTACGGCGGCGTCTACGCCTGGGACCCGGACCGGCCGAGCGTCGCCCTCTTCGACCGGGCGCTGTTCGAGCAGGACGGCGTACTGCGCTGGACGATGCACGTCAACCGGGCCGAGTTCGACCACATCCTGCTGGACCACGCCGCCGACGTCGGCGTGGAGGTCTTCCAGGGCACCGCCGTCACGGCCTACGAACCCGACGCGAACGGCGGGGTGGTCCGCCTCGCCGACGGAACCTCGGTCCGCGCCGGGTACTTCGTCGACGCCTCGGGGCGCCAGAGCAGCGTCTCCGCCGCGCGCAACAAGCGCGGCTGGCTCTCGAACTTCAAGAACATCGCCATCTGGCAGCACTTCACCGGCGGCAAGCACACGCAGAACCTGCCCGCCGACTGGAACGTCTTCACCTCGGACAACTTCTCGCCCATCGGCTGCTTCGCCTTCCGCGACGGCTGGTGCTGGTACATCCCCGTCCCGAAGATCATCGACGGCCGGCGCGTCCTCACCCACTCGGTCGGCATCGTCACCAACCCGGCCGTCCTCAAGGAGCCCGGGCGCGACTACACCGACCAGGCGACGTTCCTCGCCGCCGTCCGCGAGGTCCCGTACCTCAAGGACCTGGTCACCGATGTGACGCCGATCGCCGATCACATGATCACCGCCACCAACTACTCGCGCGTCGCCGAGGAGTTCGGCGACTACGACGAGCGGCACCTGCTCGTGGGCGACGCGGCGTTCTTCGTCGATCCCCTCTTCTCCTCGGGTGTCGCCGTCGCCCTCACCCAGTCGCAGGCCGCCGCGCTGCTGCTGATCAAGACCACCGACGGCAGCCTGGAGGAGGCCGACCGGCGGCAGCTCTGGCGCGACTACAACGACAAGTGGCACGGCACCGCCGAGACCTTCGCCCTGATGATCGACCAGTGGTACCACGCCATCGCCAAGAACAACCCGGACAGCGTGTACTGGAACACCCGGGGCACCGGCGCCGACCTCGGCATCCGCGAGCAGACCTTCGACGCCCTGCTCAACACGGCGTTCCAGCCCGCCCTGCTGGACGTCATGACGCACAACAGCCGCCGGGTCGAGGACCTGGACGCGGCGGGCCCCTACCTGTCCGCCACCGCCCTGGCCGAGCCGAAGGACCTCACGCCCGACGCCGTCCTCACCCTGGCCCCCACCACGGCCCTGCGCGACAGCGTCACCATGCCGGTACCGGGCTTCAAGGCCACCAACCCGCCCGCCAACGTGCAGCTCCCGCCCGCCGTCCTGGCCGGCATGGCGGAGTACTGGAAGAACCCCCTGACCAACCACGCCTCGGCACCGGCGCCGCTGCGCGACACCGTGCCCTGCAAGCGGATCCACTCCACCGAGGACCCGCACGGCCCGTCCATCGACGCCGACGTCCGCCGGGACGGCGTGGACGAACTGTGGGGCCTGCTGAGCACCGGGCCGGTGAAGTACGGCGAGATCGCGGGCCGTCTCACGCCCGCCCAGATCCGTCTCGTCAAGCGCATGTGCGTGGGCGGTTTCCTGCACATCACACCGGCCGCCTGAGGGCGCGGCTCCGCGCGGGGCCGCGCCCTCCCGGCCACCGCCTCCGTGATCAGGGTGTTCCGTTCGGCCGCGGCGGCCGGGGACACCCGCCCGCGCCGAACGACCGTCAGCCGCGCGGGCTCAGCCGCCGCGCTTGCGGGCCGCCGTGGTCATCGGCAGCCGGTGCGGGCTCAGGACGAGGCGGGGAGCCGGGCGGACCCGGCGGCCGCCCGCCGGGCGCAGGTCCCAGTCGGCGACGACGGTCGCCAGCGCCAGGGCGGCCTCGGTGAGGGCGAAGACGTCGCCGATGCACTTGCGGGGACCGCTGCCGAACGGCAGGAACGCCGTGCGCGGCGGAGCGGGGGCGCCCGGCGCGGCGATCCAGCGGTCCGGGTCGAAGCGGTCGGGGTCGGGGAACAGGTCCGGCCGCCGATGGAGCAGGTAGGCGCTGTAGACCACGGTCGTGCCCGCGGGGAAGGTGTGCCCGCCGAGGCTGGTGTCGTCGGTGGTGGTGCGGGTGAGGATCCAGGCCGGCGGGTACAGCCGCAGCGCCTCGTTGACCACCGCCGCGGTGAGCCGCAGGTCCGGCAGGTGGGCGAGGGTGGCGGCGGGCGCGGTGCCCAGCACCGCGTCCACCTCCGCGCGCAGCCGGCGGGCCACCTCGGGATGGCCGCCCAGCAGGTGCAGGGCCCAGGCCAGGGCGCTGCCGCTGGTCTCGGTGCCGGCGGCGAAGAAGGTGACGAGCTGGTCGGCGACCTCGGACTCGGACAGCGCCCGGCCGTCCGCCCCGTCCCGGCCGGCGGCCAGCAGCAGGGACAGCAGGTCGCCGTCACCACCCGCGGCGCCGCCGGCGGTAGCGGCCCCGAGGCGGTCGGCGATGAGCCGGCCGATCGCGCCGCGGAGCCGGGAACGCGCCCGGTCGTAGCGGCGGTTGCCGGGCGTCGGCAGCCGGTCGGCCGCCGGCGGCACGAGCGCGCGCCGCGGGATGCCCGCCACGACGGTGGTGAAATCGTCGAGGAGCGGCGCGAGGCGCGCGTCGTCCGCCTCCGCGCCGAACATCGCCGCGACGGTGATCCGCGCGCTGAGCGCGAGCATCTCGTCGGCGGCGTCGACCGTGCCGCCGTCGCGCCACGCCCCGGTCGTGACCCGTACTTGACGGACCATCACCTCGGCGTACGCCGCCATCCGCGTGGAGTGGAACGCCGGCTGCACCAGCCGCCGTTGGTCGCGGTGGTCGCGGTGGGGGCAGCTGGCCAGCCCGTTCCCGGTCACCTCCCGGATCCGTTCGTAGAGAGGACCGCCCTTGTCGAAGGTCCGGTCGTCCCGCAGGACCCGGCGGGTCAGCTCGGGATCGCAGACCACCACCGCCCGGACGGGACCGAGCCGGACCCCGACCAGATCGCCGCGGCCGGGCAGGGCCTCCAGGAAGGCGAGGGGATCGCGGAGGAGGGGCAGGGCGTGGCCGAGGAGCGGCAACGCCCCCGGGGCGACACCGTAGGTGCAGCGAGCGTTCACGAGCGCTCCGAGGTTCGTACCGACGGGTGGCGGCGGCCCGGCGCGCGGACGCGGCGGCCGGGAGCCACCGTTCGGGCACGGGCTGAATTCCGCGTTCCGGGCCGCCGAGGTTCCCCGTGCCCCTGCTGGGTCACCACAATCCCCGGCAATCGGGGAGCACAGGGGTGAAAGGCGGGCGAACTCCGGCGAAGGGCTCCCCTCCACGCGCCTCGGTGCGGACGGTGAACGGCGCTCACGGAGACGGGCGGCGCACGGCCGCTCCCACGCGCCGCGCCGGGGCCGCTCCACCGCCGGCGAGATCCCGCCGCCTTGCCGCTCCCCGCGCGGCGACCGGAACCGCCGCTCCCGGTACGGCGGCCTGCCTGCCTGCCGCTTCCTGCTGTGCGGCCGGCCTACCGGTCCCAGTGCCCCGGCCGGTCCAGCCCCTCCGGCAGCCTGGTCCGCGCGTCGCCCCGGGCCGCGTTCACCTGGAGCTGGGTGAGGAAGAAGGCACCGGTCAGATCCGCCCCCGCCAGGTTCGCGTCACGCAGGTCGGCGCCGATGAGGTCCGCTTCGCGGAGGTCGGCGCCCGACAGGTCGGCCGCGATCAGGTACGCGCCGCGGAGGTCGGCCGCCCGGAGGTCCGCGCCGCGCAGGCGGGCGCCCATCAGATCGGCGCCCCGGCGGTTCTTCCGCTTGCCCCCGTCCCGGCCGCGGACCAGCTCGCTCGCGCGCAGCAGCAGGACGTTCACCTCCTGCCGGAGGGCGGGCACGTCCAGCGCGAGGAGCGCGTCGGCCTCCGCCCGGGTCAGCGCCTCGACCTTGCCGAGCAGCCGGCGGACGTCACGGTGGACCGGACGGGCCTTCGGCAGGGCCAGCACCTCCGCCAGGTATCGCAGCAGCTCGTGCAACTGCCGCATCACCGGGAACACGTCGAACATCGCCTTGGCCGTCTCCGGCGCCTCCCGCCAACTGGTGCCGCCGAAGGTGACCTGCGAGACCTTCTGGCCGGCGCCGAAGCAGTCGTACGCCGTGCACCCCGAGAAACCTTTCTCCCGGAGCGTGGTGTGCGTACCGCAACGGAAGTCCTCCCGCAGGTTGGGGCAGGGCTTCCCGGCGTCCTTGCTGATCGCGAAGTCGGCCGACACCGCGAACGGCAGGGCCACGCAGCAGAGCGCGAAACAGCTGCCGCAGTCGGCCCGCAGGCCGAGGGAGTCGGTGTCGGGGACGTCGCGTATGTCGGGCACGGTGTGTGGAGTTCCTCCGGTCGGGGCCGCGGTGGAGCCTGGCTCCGGCCGGGCGGGTGTTTCCCGGCCGGTCCGGCGGGGCGGCGCGGGATGATCCCTCCAGTCTAGGACGTCCCGGGACCGGTGATCGGGGTGGCCGCGGACGCCGGACCACGCCGCCTTCGCACCTGCGATCGAACGGTCCGAGCCGCCCTCGGCTCGGCCGCTTCCGGCCCCGCGCGCCGGCGGCGTCGGCCGCGCCCGTCACGGGCTCACCGCGACCGCCCCTCGCGCAGAAAGCGCCTGAGCCGCTGGAGCGGCCACGCGTTCACGACGTCGTCCGGCGTCAGCCCGCCGCGCTGCGCCGTGCCCACCCCGAAGCGCAGGTACGACAGGTGCGTGACCGCGTGGGCGTCCGTACTGACGGCGAACTTCACGCCGTGGCGCCGGGCGCGCAGGATGTCCTCGTCGCACAGGTCCAGCCGCTCCGGATGGGAGTTGATCTCCAGGGCGGTGCCGGTACGGGCGCAGGCGGCGAAGACCTCGTCGAAGTCGGCGTCGATGCCGGGGCGCTTGCCGATCCGGCGGGCGGTGGGGTGGCCGATGACCGACACATACGGGTTCTCGCAGGCGCGCACGAGCCGGCGGGTCAGCTCCTCGCGGGTCTGGTGGAAGTGCGAGTGCACCGACGCCACGCACAGGTCGAAACCGGCGAGGAATTCGTCCGGCCAGTCCAGGCCGCCGTCCGGCCCGATGTTGAGCTCGGTGCCGTGCAGCAGCCGCATCCGGCGGTGCTTCCCGTCCAGCGCCCGCACCCGCTCCCGCTGGGCCAGGATCTTCTCGTCCGTCATCCGCTGCATGGACAGGTCCGGGGCGTGGTCGGTGACGGCGTAGTACGCGTACCCGCGCTCCGCCGCCGCGGCCACCATCTCCTCCAGCGGGGACACCCCGTCCGTGAGATCGGTGTGCGTGTGCAGGTCCCCGCGGATGTCGTCCTCCGTGAGCAGATCCGGGAGGTCGCCCCGCAGCGCGGCGGCGATCTCGCCGCGGTCCTCGCGGAGGGCCGGCGGGATCCAGGCCATCCCCAGCCGGGCGTAGACCTCCTCCTCGGTCCGCGAGGCGACCCGCCGGCCGCTCCCGGTGCGGAAGAGGCCGTACTCCGAGAGCTTCAGCTCCTTGCGCACCGCGATCTCGCGCACCCGGATGTTGTGCTCCCGCGAACCGGTGAAGTAGAGCAGCCCCGCGCCCCAGGCGTCGGGCGGCAGCACGCGAAGATCCACCTGCAGGCCGGTCCGGGTCCGGACGGACGTCTTCTTCCGCCCGCTCGCGATGGTCTCCGCCGTGTCGGGCAGGGCGCGGAACGCCTCCATGAACGGCTCGGGATCCTCGGCCGCCACCAGGACGTCGATGTCGCCGATGGTCTCCCGCATCCGCCGCAGCGAGCCCGCGTAGGCGCAGTCCACGCAGCCGGGGACGCGCGAGAGCTCCGCGACGATCCGCTCCGCCGTCTCCAGGGCGGCCGAGAGCAGGATCCGGCCGCCGGCCCGCTGCATCAGCTCGATCCCGTGCAGGATGTTCCGCTCGGTCTTCTCCCCGAACCCCTTGAGGTCGCGCAGCCGCTCCGCGCGGACCGCGTCGAGCAGCTCCGGCACCGACGAAACCCGCAGCTCCTCGTAGAGGGCGAGGGCCTTCTTCGGCCCGAGGGTGGGGATGGCGAGCAGCTCCCGCACCCCGGCGGGGACGGACGCGCGAGTCTCCTCGAAGGCGGCGACCCGGCCGGTCCTCAGGTACTCCACGACCTTCTCGGCGATGGACTTCCCCACATGGGGAATCCCGCGCAGCGCCGCCACGTCCATGGCCGAGACGTCGTCCGGGTGCCCGCCGATCGCACGGGCGGCCTTCTCGTAGGCGCGCGCCTTGAACGCGTCGCCCCCGGTGATGGAGACGAGGTCGGCGTACTCCTGGAGCAGCGCCTCGACCTCCTCGTTGGGCCGGGCCATGGCTTCAGCGTGCCACCGGGCCGCCGCCCGCACATCTCCGCGCCGCCCGGCCCCGGGCCGTTGTCAGACCCCGGTGCGACACTGCGGACATGAGATGGGCAGTGGTGGCAGCGGGGGACGTACGGGACGGGGCCGTACGGCTCCGCCCGGTCGACGACGCCGGGCGGCCGGCCGGCCCGGCCGTCGTCGAGCCGAGCCTGGCGGCGGCGGTCCGGGCCCGGCCGGACGCCTCCCGGTGGATCTGGCCGTCCACGGCGGAGATGTACGGGCGGGCGGCCGCGGCCGGAATACGCGTCGAGCGCTGCCACGACGTCGAGGCGGCGGAAGCGCTGCTCATCGGGCACGCGGAGGGCCAGTCGGGACAGCCGCGGTCGACGGCCGCCGCCTGGGCACGGCTCAAAGGACTGCCCGTCCCCGCCGACCCGCCCGCCCGCGCGCCGGACGGGCAGCCGTCGCTCTTCGACCCCGGCCCGGTCCCGCTGCCGCCCGGCACCGACCCGCTGGACGCCCTGCTGGAGGTGTACGCCGACCAGCAGGCACGGGTGAAGGACACGGAACACCCCGGCCGGATGCGGCTGCTGCTCGCCGCCGAGTCCGCGGGCACGCTCGTGGCCGCCGAGATGTCCCGCGCGGGGGTCCCCTGGCGCGCCGACGTCCACCGGGCGCTGCTCACGGAACTGCTGGGGGAGCGGTATCCGGGCGGGCAGGAGACCCGGCGGCTGGCCGAGCTCGCGGACGAGGTGTCGCGCGCGTTCGGCGGCGTCCGCGTCCGGCCCGACCTGCCCGCCGACATCGTCCGCGCGTTCGCCCGCGAGGGCGTCACTCTCTCCTCCACCCGCGCCTGGGAGCTGCGCCGCGTCGACCACCCGGCCGTCGCGCCGCTGCTGGAGTACAAGAAGCTGTACCGGCTGCACACGGCGCACGGCTGGCAGTGGCTCCAGGCGTGGGTCCGCGACGGCCGGTTCCACCCCGAGTACGTGCCGGCCGGTACGGTCACCGGCCGGTGGACGACCAACGGGGGCGGCGCCCTGCAGATCCCCAAGGTCATCCGGCGGGCCGTGGTCGCCGACCCCGGCTGGCGGCTGGTGGTCGCCGACGCTGACCAGATCGAGCCCCGGGTGCTGTCCGCCGTCTCCCGCGACCCGGGCCTGATGGAGGTCGCGGGCTCCGGCCGTGACCTCTACGCGGACCTTGCCGAGCGGGCGTTCTCCGGCGACCGGGACCGCGCCAAGATCGCGGTGCTGGGGGCGATCTACGGGCAGACGGCGGGGGACGGTCTCAAGAACCTGGCCGACCTGCGCAGACGCTTCCCCCGGGCGGTGGCCTACGTCGACGACGCGGCCCGGGCGGGGGAGGAGGGGCGGCTGGTGCGGACGTGGCTGGGGCGTACCTGTCCGCCCGTCTCGACCGCCGTGCCGGACGAGGCGGGGCTGCCGCAGGACGAGCCGGCCGGCGCCCCCGGCGCGGCGCGCGCCCGCGGCCGGTTCACCCGGAACTTCGTCGTCCAGGGCAGCGCGGCCGACTGGGCCCTGATCGTGCTCGCGCTGGTCCGGCAGGCCCTCGCCGGGCTCCGTGCCGAGCTGGTCTTCTTCCAGCACGACGAGCTGATCGCGCACTGTCCGGAGGAGGAGGCCGGGACGGTGGCGGAGGCGATCCGGCGGGCCGGGGACGAGGCCGGGCGCCTCGCGTTCGGCGAGACGCCGGCCCGCTTCCCGTTCACGGTCGCCGTCGTCGAGTGTTACGCGGACGCCAAGGACTGACGGCGCGCCCCCGGCTCTCAGCCCCCCCGGCGGCTCGACCCTCCCGGGGGCTCAGAGCTCCCCGAGGCTCGACCCCCGGTGTCTCAGCGTCCCCTGCGGCGGTACTCGCGGAGGAGTACGGCCAGCGCGCCGGGGAGCGGCGGGCGGACCGGCCGGCGCAGCACGGCCGACCCCGCGGTCAGGGCGGCGCCGGCGGTGAGCGTCTCCAGGGCGATCATCGCCCGGGTGAAGGCCCGGTGCCCGGGCGGGGTGAAGGCCACCAGCCGCCGGGCCGCGAGCAGGTCCCGGCGGGCCCGGGACAGCTGATCGCGCAGCAGGTCGCGGACGCCGGGCGCGTCCCGGCCCCGCTCCAGCGCGGCCCGTGTGACGCCGTACCGCGCCAGTGCCTCCTCGGAGAGGCCGAGGCGGCCGTCCCGCAGGTCCTCGGCCAGGTCGGTGACGAAGTCGAGACGCTGGCTGCCGTCGATGTAGGTGCGGCACACCTCGCGGGAGGCGTCCGCGTCGGCCTCCGGGGCGAGCAGCAGTCCGGCGACCGTCATGAACGCCGGGAGCGCGTAGACGTCGACGTACTTCTGGTATTCGGCCTCGGTGGCGAAGCCGGTGGTGTCCCGCTCCAGGGGCGCCCCGGCGAGGAAGTCCTCCACGTGGCCGCGCAGTCGCGGATGCGCGGCGACGGTGCGCAGCAGGGGCGCGACGACCGGGTGCCCGTCCTCGCCCCCGGCCAGCCCGGCCCGGACCCTCGCCTCCCAGGCGGGCCAGGCGTCCGCCGCGCCGGGGCCTCGGTCGAGCAGGTCGTCGGTGTGGTGCATGAACGCCGTGGCGGCGATGGCGTGCGGGACCAGCGCGGGCGGCAGCAGCAGCCGTACCGCGAGGTAGGCGTGGCGGCGGTAGCCGGCGACGACGGCGCGCTGCCGGGTGTAGTCGGCCCGCAGCCGGGGGTCGTCGATGTCGGCGGCGGTCAGCGCCCGCTCCCACGAGCGGCCGCCGGGGCTCCACGCCTGCATGCCGGTCCGTCTCCCTGTCCGCGATGATCGGTGGGCCGAGCCTACCGGCCCGGCCCGGCCGGGCTCACCGGTAGCAGGCGATCAGCCGGGCCAGGTGCCGGCCCGCCGTGTGCAGCGGTTCCTCACTGCGCGACACCTGGGCGGCCAGCTCCGCGCCCTCCAGGGTGCTGATCACCGTGTGCGCCAGGTCGCGGGCGTCGTCGTCGGCGAGGCCCGCGCCGGTGAGTTTGGCGTGCACGAGCCCGCGCCAGCGGGCGAACGCCTCCGCCGCCGCCCGCTGGATGTCCGGGGCGCGGCCGGCCGTGCCGAGTGCGGTGGCGGTGACCGGGCAGCCGTCCGCCCAGTCGGACTCCCGCAGGATCCTCGCGAGCGTGCCGGTGCAGGCCATGAGGGCGTCCCCCGGGTCCTCCGCGCTCTCCAGCGCGCCGCGCAAGAGGTCGGTGAACTCCCGGTCGCCGTGGTGGATCGCCGCGACGGCCAGCTCCTGCTTGCCGCCCGGGAAGAAGTGGTAGAGGGAGCCCAGCGTGGCCCCGGCCTCCTGGGAGATCTGCTTGATCCCGGTGCCGTCGTAGCCCTGGCGCTGCATCAGCCGGGAGGCCGCGCGGACGATCCGTTCGCGGGTGTCGAGGACGGTGGTGTCCGCCCCGGCGTCGTTCCCCTTGGTCGTCTTCATCCTCGCAGCCTACCTGGGTAGAACGTTCTCCCTATTGGATAGAGCGCTCGTTCTAGAGTCGTGCTACGGTCATGACTAAGTAGAGCGTTCGTTCCAGAGGGAGCTTCTCAATGAACACGCAGTCCGTGGCCAAGCAGTCCGTGACCGTCATCGGCCTCGGCCCCATGGGCCGGGCGATGGTCCACGCGTTCCTTGCCCAGGGCCACCCGGTCACCGTGTGGAACCGCACCGCCTCCAAGGCCGACGCCCTGGTGGCGGCGGGTGCCGTACTCGCCCCGTCCGTGGCGGAGGCGCTGGCCGCCAACGAGTTGGTGGTGGTGAGCATGACGGACTACGACGCCGTCCACGCGGTGCTGGCACAGGCCCCGGACGCCGTGCGCGGGCGGGTGATCGTCAACCTCAGCTCGGACACCCCCGACCGGGCCCGCGAGGGAGCCGAGTGGGTGGCCCGGCACGGCGGTACGCACCTCTCCGGCGGCGTGCAGTGCCCGCCCTCCGGCATCGGCAGCCCGGAGTCGTCCGCCTTCTACAGCGGTGACGAGGCGGCCTTCGCGGCCCACCGGGAGACGCTGGCCGTCCTCACCGGCACCGACTATCGCGGCGCCGACCCGGGCCTCGCCCCGCTGTACTACCAGATCCAGATGGACATCTTCTGGAACGGCCTGATCAGTTACTTCCACGCCCAGGCCGTGGCGGACGCGCACGGCATCTCCGCCGCCGACTTCCTGCCCTACGCCCAGTCCACGGCCGCCTCGCTGCCCGGCTTCTACGCCTTCTACGCCCCGCGGCTCGACGCCCGCGACCACACCGGCGACGTCGACCGGGTCGCCATGGGCGCCGCCAGCGTGGAGCACATCGTCCACACGGCCCGGGACGCGGGCGTCGACCCCGCCCTGCCCGGCGCCCTCCTGGACGCCTTCCGACGGGCCGTCGCGGCCGGGCACGCCGACTCCAGCGGGACCAGCCTCTTCGAGGTTTTCAAGAAGGGGGCCGCGTAAGAAGACGGCGGGGCCGGGGGGCAAGACCCGCCCCCCGGCCCCGCGCCCGACCCCGCCGGCCGCGGCGGGACTACGCGGCTTCCACGGTCAGCTGGTGATCGACGCTCACCACGCCGTCCACGCTCCCGCACAGCCGCAGCAGCACCGGCACCAGGCCCTCGTCCCGCACCGAACCGCTCAGCCGCACCTGCCCGTTGGTCACCTCGACGCCGATGCCCGACGGCGGCTCGTGCAGCGTCCGCACCAGCACGTCCTCGATGATCTCCTGCCGGATGGCCCGGTCGTCGCGCAGGAAGACCCGGAGCAGATCGCTACGGCTCACTAGACCGATCAGCCGGCCCCCGGCGTCCACCACGGGCAGCCGCTTGACGTGCCGCTCCTCCATCGTCCGGGCCGCCTGTACGACGCTCCACTCCGGCCGGGCACACACCGCCGGGCTGGTCATCAGCCCCTCGGCCGTCGTCGCCTCGTGCTTGGCGCGTACCGCCGCCGGGAGCGACGGATCCACCCGCCGGGCCGCCTTCGCCAGCAGGTCCGCCTCCGAGACCACCCCCACCGGGCGGTCGTCCGCGTCCACGACCGGAACCGCCGTGATGTCGTGCTCGTGCAGCACGTGCACGATCTCGGTGAACAGAGTGCCGCGCTGCACGCTGACCACCGAATGCGTCATCAGGTCGCCGACGGTTCTGTGCTGCAACATGTCCCAGCCCCTTCCGGTACGCACCCGGCGGCCGGGCGCGCGGCCACGTTGACCACCGGGAATGCCCCCAGCCTCGCACACGCGCCGGAGCGCCGGAGCGGCGCCTCCCGCCGTCACACCGTCGGGTGAGCGCGGCGCCGGACGGTGACCCGTCGCCGGGCCCTCGGGGCCCGGGGCGTCAGCGACGTCCGCGAACTCCGCCCCGACCGGCACCTGAGCGCCGATCTTCGCGCCGCCCTCTTGGCCGAGCTCTGCGGTCACCTGGAGCCCGACCCGGGCGGTGACCCGCCGCCGGGTTCTCCGGGCTCCCGGGCGTGGGCGGCGTCCGCGAACTCCGCCTCGACCGGCATGTGAGCGCCGATCTTCCCGCCGCCCGCTTGGCCGAGCTCCGCGGTCACCTGGAGCCCGACCCGGGCGGTGAACGGGGCCCCGGACCCCTGCTCGACGCCACCGGATCCGCGTGGCGCGTAGGTGGCGCGCCGAGCGCGGTGCCGAATCCGCGCCCGACGGGTGGGCGCCGGCCGTCCGGCAAAAGGCCCGCACGGAGCGGCCGGACGCGCTCGGCCGCCTCGCGCCCCCACACCGCCACCTCCGGCGTCGTCGGCTCGCTCCGATTCCACGAGCACAAGACCGGCGAGGTGCCGGAGGTACGCGGCGGGGCGGTCCGGGGCCTCCGCCTCCGACCGCGCCGCCACCCCGCCGTCCGAGCGGGCCCGCGGATCGTCAGCCCGCCTGCCGGGACACGTAGGCCAGCACGTTCTCCGCCTCGGCCCGCCGCGCCGGCGCCGCGCCCTCCGGCTCGTCGCCGTACGCCGCCAGCACCGCCCGCGCCCGGTCCGCGGCGGCGGCGGTCCGGCCCAGGTCGGCCTCCAGCCAGGCGGCCATGAGCTCGGTGGCCGTCCGCTGGTCCCGCAGCGCGGGCCCGCCTTCCGCGAGGACGGCCACCGCCCGTCCGACGTACGCCAGCCCCTCCTCGTACGCCGCCCCGGCCGCGTCGCCGTCCGCGTCCCCGGAGTCTCCCGGCTCGCCCTCGCTGCACCGGACGATCAGCTCGCCCGTCTGCCGGAGGGTGCCCGCGAGTTCACCGCGCAGCAGCTCGCGCGCCGCGTCGTCCCCGGCCGCCGCCAGCGCGGTGGCGCACTCGCGCTCCGCCTCGGCCATCAGCTCCCGGGCGCGGGCCGGGCCGTCGTCCTCCCGGCGCGCGGCGAGCCACGCGCGGGCGCGCAGCACCCGGACGTACGCCTCCGGCCGGCCCAGGTCGCGCCACAACGCCTCGGCCCGCCGGTAGGCCCGCTCGGCCTCGTCGTCCCGGCCCGCGCGGCCCAGGCAGTCGGCGGCCATGTTGGCGAGCATGGCGTGGTCCAGCTGCTCCTCCCAGTCCTGGGCGACCGAGGCGGCCCGCAGGAACTGCGCGGCGGCCTCCCGGTGGTCGCCCAGCGCGGCCAGACACTCGCCGAGCCACCAGCGCGCCTGGACCACCTGTCCCTCGCCGTGGCCCTGTTCGAGATCGGGGATCGCCGTCTCCAGGACGGACGCGGCCTCGTCCGCGCGGCCCAGCCGGTGCAGCGCGCCGCCGAGCGCGAGCCGGGCCCAGGCCCCGAGCGTCGTGCTCTCGCCGGCCTGGTCCGCCCAGTGCGCCGCCTCCAACGCGTGCTCCACCGCCGGCTCGTGCCGGCCGGTGGCGGTCAGGGCCTCGGAGAGGAGCAGGTGCACCTGGGCGACGTGGACGTCCTCCAGCACGTCGGCGCCGTGTTCCAGAGCGGCGCGCGCCGCCCCGGCCGCCGTCTCCGGATCGCCGCACGTCAGCGCGGCCCGGGCCAGCCCGGCCCGCGCCTCCGGCGCGTACCAGGCCAGGCCGGCCTCGTCCGTCAGCTCCACCGCGCGGCCGAACCAGCCGGCCGCCCGGGCGGGATCGCCCTCCTCCAGGGCGATTTCGCCCCGCAGCCGCAGGACGTCGGCCAGCCGGCCGGCCATCACCCGGCCCGCCGCGCGGTGCTCCTCGGCGAAGCCGGCCGCCCCCTCCAGCGCCTCCTCCAGCACGGCCCGTCCGGCCTCGAAGCCGGGGGAGGCCGGGGTGCCGGCGAGCCCGTCCCGCAGGACGCGGCAGCGGTACAGCAGGGCGGTGGCCACCGCCCGGGGCTCCGCCCGGCCCTCCGCGAACAGGGCCCGCACACGGGCGCACTCGGCGTCGACCGCGGCCGCCGCCTCCGCCGCGCGCCCGGCGTAGGACAGCGCGAGCCCGGCCCGCGCCCGCGCCAGGGCGGCCTGGTCGGGACGGCCGGCCTCGTCGTACAGCAGGGCGGCCGAACGGAAGGCGTCGGCGCACTTCTCCGGCTCCGCCACCCGCTCCATCGCCTCGTGGTCGGCGAGTTCGGCACGGCCGAGCGGGTCGAGCCCGGCCGCACCGTCCGGAGCGGCCCGCGTGGCCCGGGCCAACGCCTCCCACGCCGCCCGGCCGCCGGGGGCCGGTTCCGCCGTCAGCCGGCGGGCCGTGGCCAGCAGCTCCCGGACGTCGTCGGGGGAGGCCGCGGGGGCCGGCGCGGCGGCGGGGGCGGGCCGCGGCACGGCCGGCCGGCCGGCCCGCACGCCCAGCGGCAGCCGCTCCACCAGCGGCGCGGCGTCCATCCGCGCGACGGCGCGGTCGCCGACGGTGGTGCTGCCGTTGCGCCGGTCGAACCGGCCGGCCAGCTCCAGGGCCTCCGCGCGGACGTGTGCGGACAGCTCCGCCGCCGTCCACGCCCGTCCCGGCGGGCCGGGCACCCGGCGCTCGCCGAGGCCCAGCTCCGTCAGCCGGCGGGCGAGCAGCGCGACCGGGACGAGGAAGTCCAGCAGCGACAGCGGGTCGCCGGAGGGCGCGAAGCGGTCCGTGTGCTCGGCGAGGATCTCCAGGGCCCGGGCCTCGTTGCCGGTGAGCGCGCAGAACTCGATGTGATCGCCGACCGTGGCCCGCATCGACTCCATGCCCCGGATCATCCGGTAGCCGCGCAGGTGGTGGGCGCGGGCCTCCTCGGTCCTGCCCAGCCGCACCAAGGGGAGCAGCGAGGCGGCGAGTACCACGTGCGGCTCGTGGGCGCAGGTGTGCTCGCCGGCCAGCACCGGGCCCCAGGTCTCCAGGGCTTCCGCCGGCCGCCCCTGCCGGTCGAACCAGTCGCCCTGGGTGTGCAGTTCGCAGGCGTGGCAGTCGCTCATCGGATCCCGGTCGGCGGCGAGCCAGGCGGCGAAGGCCCGTTCGGCCCGCGCCGTGTCGCCGGTGTCCCGGGCGATGCGGAACTCGCTCTGCCGCACGGCCCGTTCGCTGTGGCCCGCGATCCGGTAGCGGTGCTCCATCTCCGCGTGCCATTTCTCCACCGACGCCAGCGGGATGTCCGGCTGGTCCAGCATGCCGCCGGCCACCCACTTGAACATCCAGTGCAGCCGGTGCTCGGCGTACGCGTCGAAGTCGTCCGGCCGCTCGTCCCACATGCGCAGCACGCGGGCGAAGGGGACGAACATCTTCTCCGACTCGGAGCTGAAGTTGTAGGCCGCCAGCAGGTTGAACAGGGTGTCGAGCAGCAGCCCGGTGTCACCGGTCCGCCCGGCCTCGTCCACCAGCCGCTCGGCGACGGCGTTGCGCGCCGGGCCCTCGGGCTCGTTCATATTGTCCTGGAGCGCCTGCCGGAGGGCGGCGGCGGTGCGGCTCACCGGTCCCCCTCGGACGGCTCGGACGGCGCCGCGGGGTGCGCGGCCCACTCCAGGAGACCGAGGAAGGCACGATTCAGCAGCGCCGAGTCGGCCGGCCGCAGCGGGCGCTGGGCCATCAGCAGGGCCTGCCCGTACAGGGCCTCGGCGGCGGTGCCGGCCAGGTCGCGGTCGGCGAGCGCGCCGACGCGCCGGACGAGGGGGCTGAGGTGGTTGAGGACGAGCCGGGCGCGCGGGGCCTCGTCCCGCAGCGAGCCCAGGATCGACGACCACAGGTCGTCCGCCTTCGACTCCTCCTCCGCGCGCGCCCGTTCGTGCCGGGCGGCCCGGTCGTCCAGGTGCAGCGCGGGCACGGTGACCGGCAGGAAGGAGCGGAGCACCACGTCGCAGTCCAGCGCGTCGAGCCGGGCCCGGGCCGCCGCCAGGAAGTCGGCCAGCGCCAGCTCGTCGGCCGGCTCCACGTGGTCGAGGTGCGCGGTGACCGTCTCCGCGTCCAGCTCGGCGACGGTCGTGCCCGGACGCACCCGCGGCAGCATCTCCACCAGCTCGCCGTCGAAGGTGTAGCCGCCGTTGACCACGCCGACGCCCTGGGCCGCGGCGATCGGCGCGACCTGCCGGAACTCCTCGACGGTCCGGGTGAAGTGGACCGTCCGGTGCCGCTGCGCGAACTCCTCCAGCGACAGCTGCCCGTCGCTCGTCTCGAACGGCAGCCACGGCAGCATCGTGCGCAGCATGTCCGCGTCGTGCCGGGCCAGCGACTTGACGCCCACGTGGTGGACGGAGAGGAACTGCCGCAGCCGCTCCTGGTCGCCGGCCGCCAGCTCGGCGAGCCAGTCGCGGATCCGCTCCCCGAGCGCCTCGCGGACCGCGGCCAGCCGGTCGTCGTCGTACAGGCTCTCGCGCGAGGCGGTGGGCCGCAGGCTGTCGGTGTCGACCACGCAGCGGACGAAGAACGCCCACTCCGGCAGGAGTTCGTCGGCGCGGTCGGTGAGCAGCATGCCCTTCAGGTGCACCCGGTGCCCGCCGCGCCGGCCCGGGCTGACCGCCTGCGGCAGCACGTACGCCACACCGCGGACCCCGGCCACCGGCACGTCGAGGTCGATCGCGTCCAACGGCGAGAAACCGAACAGCTCGTGGCAGTGCCGGGCCAGCGCCACCCGCCGGGCGGCGGGGCTCGGGTGGGGGCGCTCCCAGACGGGCGGCCGGTCGGTCACCGGGGTGTCGCCCACCCGCACGTCGTAGGGGAGGAGCGAGCCGAAGTCCCGGGCCAGGGCGAGGACGCGCTCCTCGGTGAGCCAGTCCTCCGAACCCCGGCGCGCGGCCAGGTACACCGTGGTGCCCGGCTCGGGGCGCGCGTCGTCCGCGAGCGTCCGGACGGTGTACGAACCGTCGTCGCGCGCCGTCCACTCGACGGGCCGCGCGCCGGGTGTCCGGGCGGAGCGGCTGACGACCCGGATCTCCCCGGCCACGACGAAGCAGGCGAGCAGCCCGATGCCGAACCGGCCGAGGAATCCCGAGCGCGCCGACTCCAGCCCGTCGCGCTTGGAGCTGCGGCCTATGGTGGCCAGCAGATCGTGGACGTCGGCCTCGGTCAGGCCGATGCCGCTGTCCTCCACGCGCAGCCGGCCGCCGTCGGCGTACAGACGCACCGTCGCGGGCGCCCCGGGCTCCTCCGCGCGGCGCGCCGTGATGGCGTCGACGGCGTTCTGCAGCAGTTCGCGCAGATAGACCTTGGGGCTGGAGTAGAGGTGGTGGGACAGCAGGTCCACCAGGCCGCGCAGGTCGACCTGGAAGGTGTGCGGTATCTGGTCGTCAGTCATCGTCGCAGCAGCGTACTGGGTGGGTCGGACACCCGGCCGGGCAATTCTCCGACGCCGCGCGGTGGCAGGCGGCCCGGCGGTTCGCGGCGGGTTGGCACCCGGTCGGGCGGCCCCCGGCTCGGGAGGCATCCGGTCCAACGGGACTCGGGTCGACGGCACTCGGGGCGACGGCACTCCGGTCAACGGTGCTCGGCTCGGCGGATCCCGGCTGGGCAGCCCTCTGTTCAGCGGTATTCGGCGAACCGGGGGCGCAGTCCCGCCCCGACGAGGAGCGCCGCCCCGCCGAGCACGCCCGCCGGGAGCGCGGGCCAGCCGGCCAGCCGGTCGCGGGCGGTCGCCGTGCGGTCCGTGAGGACGGCCAAGTGGCGGGCGGACAGGGCGTCGAGGGATCCGGTGAAGTCCCAGAAGTCGAACGGGATCCGGCCGCGGCCCAGTTCGGTGAGGGTCAGCACGGCCGCGTCCGTGCGCCCCCTGGCGTGCTCCTCCCGCATCCGGCGGTCGTCGTCGCGGAACCGGGCGTACCGGTCGAGCACGGCCCGGTGGGCGGCGCGTCCCGGGGCGTAGGAGTAGTCGTCCGGTGCGAGCAGGGTGTCGAGACGGGCCGTCAGGCTCTCGAACCTGCTTACGGCGGCCGATCCGGGGCGGGTGTCGTAGACGAACCAACGTCCCTCGGTGGCCGCCGCCTCCGCCGCGACCGCCCGGGCCTCGGCCAGCCGCGCCCAGGGGCGCAGACCGTCCCGCGCGGCGTCCCGGACGCCGTCCGCCGCCGACAGGAACGCCACGGTGCCCAGGGCCGTGACGACGGCGGCCGCGACCGTCGCCGCGCACAGCGCCGGATTGACCACCCGCCCGTACCGGCGGGCCAGCCGCCACTGGCACCACCCGAGGGCGGCCAGGGCCCCGGCCCCCGCCCCGGCCGTGGTCCACGCGGCGGTGACGGCCGCGCCGTGCGCGCGGTCCGCCAGCCGGCCGGCCTCCCGCGCGTACCCGGAGGCCAGGGCGTCCGCGGCGGGCAACAGCTGACGGTGCATCACCTCGCCCGCGTCGACGGACAAGGTGACGGCACCGGCGGGCGGTCGGCCGGCGGGCCGGTCCGGCGCCGCCTCGTCGACGGCGGCCGACCGCGCGGCGAGCTCGTCGTACCGGCCCAGACCGTCAAGAAGCGCCCGCACCCGGCCGCCCTGGGCCGGGTCCCCGCCCAGTCGCCGCAGCAGGTCGCTGACCTCGGCGCGCCGCTGCCGCGCGGTGAGCAGCGCCAGGAGGCGGTTGCCGACCTGGAACTCGTCCGCCGACCGGCCCGCGGGCAGCACGGCGGGCCGGTCGGCGGAGTGCCCAGGCACCAGCGAGTTCGCGCGCTGCGCGTCGAGGTCGGCCAGGGCGAACCGCAGACCGGCCGCCGTGGCCGCCCGCTCGGCGACGGTCTCCCGCAGCCGGTCCGTGTCGGCCCGGACCACGACGGCACCCGCTACGGCTGCGGCGCACAGCACCGCCAGGGCGGTCAGCATCAGCACCGCCTGCGCCCCCAGCCGGCGTACCGGCGCGGCCGGACCGCGCCGCCACCGATTCCCGGCCGTCGGCCCCCGGCCGCCGACGGCCCGGGGCCCCGGCGGCGGGGGACCGGCCGGCACCGGCCCGGCGGCCTCGGGCGCCGCCGCCGGCGCCGGGGCGGCCGGGACCGGGGTGACCTGCTGGATCGTCATACGACGACGCTAGGGACAGGCCGGAACGGACGGGTGACGGGCGGGCGAACGGACGACGGCCGGACGGTTGCGGCGCGGCGGGCGGCGCGCCCGGACCGCCCGGCTTCTCACGATGCGGCAGGGAACGGAACGCCGTACGGAAAACGGACGGCCGGCGCGTCAGCGGCGGCCGGCGCGTGCCGCGGGCGCCTCGGCGCGGATCAGCGACCTGACCATCCGGCAGGTCGTGTTGGACGGCGGGCGCACGCCGATCCGCTCGGCGACCCGGCGTATCCTGCGGTTGGTCGCCTGCTCCGGCCGGTACGCGCCGCTGTGGAGCAGGGCGATGGCGAGGCGCATGGCCTTCAGCCGGCGGTTGTGCGACTCGTACCACTCCCGCGGATGCCCGGCGGGCAGACGCTTCCTCGGCAGCGTCTCGAGGGTGCACGGGGCGGTGGGCGGTGCTGCTGCTGCGGCCATCGGCGTCCTCCTGACGAAGGGGTCGGGCGACCTCTTCACTACCCCTCCATTCTACTGCCGGGCACTGACAATCGCCCCAGCTCAGACGGGATTTGAGGGGGAGTGGGCGGTACCCTGTGCGGCATGGAGATCTGGATCAACCCCGCCTGCTCGAAGTGCCGCTCGGCCGTCAAGCTGCTCGACGAGGAGGGCGCCGAATACACCGTCCGCCGCTACCTGGAGGACGTCCCCGACGCCGGTGAGATCCGGGCCGTGCTCGGCCGGCTCGGGCTGGAGCCCTGGGACATCACGCGCACCGGCGAGGCCGAGGCCAAGGAACTCGGCGTGGCGGACTGGCCGCGCGACGCCGCCGCGCGCGACCGCTGGATCGACGCCCTCGCCGGCCACCCCAAGCTGATCCAGCGTCCGATCATCACGGCCGACGACGGCACCGCCGTGGTGGGCCGCACCGACGACGCGGTACGGGAGGCGCTCTCCCGGTCGGCCGGCTGACCACCGGAGCCCGCCGCTCCGCGCCGCCGCTCCCCGCTGTCCGGAATCCACCGGTTCCCGGACGGCGGGGAGGGGCTTCAATAGGGGCCTTTCCCCCGCGAGGGCCCCATGAGGCACGAGGAGCGGACATGCCGGTGCGCAAGGCGACGATCCAGGAACACGTGAGACGGGCGGTGACCGAAGCCGGCCCCTCGGACCGGCCGGTGGTGACGGTCTACGGCATCAGCGGCCCCAGCCCGCTCGCGATGGCCTTCCTCTCCAGCGTGTGGATCTTCTTCGTGGACACCTACTTCGTCACCTACACCCGGCACGGCCTGCTCTTCCACCGCGCCGGCAAGCTCAGCGGCCGGCCCAAGGAGCTCGTCCTCTCCCTGCCGCACGACCAGGCGCGCCCGCTGGTGAGCGACGTGCGGACGGGCTCCCTGTGGAGCTCGTTCCGCTTCCGGATGCCCGGCCGGGAGAAGCCGACGCGCCTCAACGTCAACCGCGTCTGGCGGAACGAGCTCGACCACCTGCTGCGGCTGCTCGCCACACAGCCCGCCGGCTCCTGATCCGCGTCATGCGGGCGTCAGCGACGGCCGCGCGTTGAGGACGGCGGGATCGCCCCCGCTCGCCCGCCGGTAGGTGTCCGTGACACGGGCGAAGTGCTCCCCGCTCCGCCCGGCGCCGTCCGGCACCTCCCTGGCCGCCCGGTTCATCACCCGGTTGGCATGGACCACGGCGGCCGTCGCCTCCCGCCGCTCGTCGGCGTACCGCGCCAGCGCGGCCGGCACATCGTCGGCGCCCGCCAGCCGGAGGGCCAGGACACGGGCGTCGACCACGGCCTGGGAGGCGCCGTTGGCCCCCACCGGGTACATCGGGTGCGCCGCGTCGCCGAGCAGGGTGACCCGGCCGCGCCCCCAGGACGGCAGCGGGTCCCGGTCGACCATCGGGTATTCCAGGATCCGGTCGGCCCCCCTCAGCAGGGCCGGTACGTCCAGGAAGCCGAGTGACCAGTGCGCGTAATGGGGGAGCAGATCCGCGAGCCGGCCCGGACGGTTCCAGCCCGCTTCCTCGTCCAGCGGGCCGGGAGGAGCCTCGCGGACCTGGCAGACCCAGTTGACGCGGTCGCGCCCGATCGGGTAGGCGATGAACTCGGTGTCCCCGTCGAGGACCAGGACCGCCGACCGCCCGGTGAGAAAAGGCGTCGCCTTCGTCACCCCGCGCCACATCCGGACCCCCGACCACAACAGGGGCCCGCCGTCGGGGTGCAGCAGACCGCGGACGGCCGAGTGCAGCCCGTCCGCGCCGACCAGCGCGGCGGCCTCGACGGTCCGGTGCTTCCCGGTCGCCCGGTCGAGGAGCCGGGCGCGGACGCCGGAGCCGGTGTCGTCGAATCCGTCGAGGCGCGTCGCGGTGCGGACGGCGTCCGGGCCCAGCCGGTCGCGGACCGCGGCGAGCAGCAGCAGTTGCAGCTCCCCGCGGTGGACCGAGTACTGCGGCCAGCGGTACCCCTGGGCGAGACCGCGCGGCTCGGAGTACAGGACGGCGCCGTCGCGGTCGCAGTACACGTTCTCGGCGGTCGGCACGCCGATGGCGGCCAGCTCGGCGCCGAGCCCCAGCTCGACGAGTTCGCGGACGGCGTGCGGCAGGAGGTTGACACCCACGCCGAGCGGGCGGATCTCCCGGGCGCTCTCCACGAGGGTCACGTCGATCCCCGCGGCGTGCAGGCTCAGGGCGGTGGTCAGGCCGCCGATGCCGGCGCCGGCGACGAGGACGCTCACCGGGCCGTCTCCGACTCCGGCCGGTCGATGATCCGCAGCCAGCTCCCGTCCGGCTCGCGCCGGACGACCTGCACCCTGCCGCCCGTGCCGTCGGCGGACCGGGTCGAGGTGAGGGCGAGGTCGGCCCCGTAACGGACCGTCGGCAGCGGCGGTTCGGGCTCGAACGGCAGCTCCGCGTGGAGCAGGAGCCGCTCGCACACGGCGCGGATCGCCTCCCGGCCGACCGTCACGCTGCCGGGCGGGAAGGCGAGGACGGCGTCCGGCGCGTAGAGCGCGGCCATGCCGTCGGCGTCGCGGGCGTTGGCCCGCTCCACGAACAGCCGGGTCAAGTCCTCGGGTGTGCTGGCGAGTTCACGGGCGTCGGTCATGGCGCCGCTCCTTCTCTTCGGTCTGTCCGGGGATCCGGAGTCACGGGCGTCACCGGTGCCTCACGGCTCTCCGGCGCCCCTCCGGCCTGATGACTCCAGCCTCCTCCGGCACCGTCCAGAAGTCCAAGACATGGAAAGTCTGGCTGTTAGCATCGCTGGTTATGGAACTCCGGCAGCTCGAGTACTTCGTCGCGGTGGTGGAGGAGCGCAACTTCACCCGGGCCGCCGAGCGGGTGCGGGTCGCCCAGCCCGGAGTCAGCGCCCAGATCCGCAAACTGGAACGCGAGTTGGGGCAGGAGTTGCTGGACCGTTCGGGGCGGTCCGTGGCGCTCACCGAGGTCGGCGCGGCCTTCCTGCCGCACGCGCGCGCCGCGCTCGCCGCCGTCGAACGGGCCCGCCTCGTCGTGGACGAGATGGCGGGACTGCTCCGGGGCCGCGTCGCCGTCGGCACGGTGACCTCGCACAACGCCGATCTCCCCGGCCTGCTCGCGGGCTTCCACCAGGAGCATCCGGCGGTCGAGATCACCCTGGCCGAGGACACGACGGACCGGCTGGTCGACGGCCTCCGCGGCGGACGCTTCGACGCGGTCGTCATCAGCGTGGGGCGGACCGGCCCGGCCGGCGTCTCCCTGCACGTATTGGAGGACCAGGCGATCGTCGCCGCGGTCGCTCCCGGCCACGAACTCGCCGTCCACCCGGTCATCCCCCTCGACGCCCTGCGCGACCGGCCGCTGATCAGCCTGCCGCGCGGCACCGGGCTCCGCGCCCGGCTCGACGAGGCGTGCGCGGCGGCCGGCTTCCGGCCGCGCATCGCCCTGGAGGCCGGGGACCCGGGCACTCTCGCCGAACTCGCCGCGCACGGGCTGGGAGCGGCCATCCTGCCCGGCGAGTTCGCCGCCGACCGAGCGCCGGAACTGGTGTCGCTGACCATCGACCCGCCGACCCTGCGCGGCCGGCTCGCCTTCGCCTGGCGGACGGACGGGCCCACCAGCCCGGCGGGCCGGGCCCTGATCGCCCGGGCACGCCGGGTGCTGCCGGGGCCGGGGGAGCGGGGGAAGAGCGCCGATCCCCGCGGGCGCAAGAGGGAATGACGCCATACCGGTACGCCGGAGGGGCTGCCGCGCGCAGGCCGCCGGGCGGACGCGGCGTCGGCGGACGTACCGCCCGCCGTCGCACGTGCGCCGGACCGACGCCCGGCGGAGCCGCCGCCACGGCCCGCACGGTCTCGCCCTCGGGCTCGGGAACGCCGGCCCGCGCGGCGCCGAGCCTTCCAGGCGGCCGGGTCGCGCCAAAGGGCGCCCCCCGCAAGGCATTCCCGCGCACGGTACGGGCATGGACCTCCCGCATGGGGGGCACCGGTCGCGCGTGCTCCTGGGCCGACGACCGGGGAAACGGCACCTTTCGTCTGCCCCTCCCGCCTCTCCCGAGGCGCCCGCCTCCGCCGCGTCCTTCGCCCCGGACCGCTCGGGAGCGGCCGACCGGGCACTGCCGGCTCCCCACCGACCGGCCCTCTTGAACCGGCCTCCGCGCCCGGGCGCGCCGACACGCGGCACCGCGTGACCGGACACCGTGCACCCCGGGGAGGCGGCCCACACGGAGGCACACAAGGCGGGTCTACAAGGCGGCCTGCTCCGGCGGCCCCGACAGCTCCGGCCATATGCCGACCGCCCGGCGTGCCGCCTCCCCGAGGCCGCTGGTGTCCAGGACGGCGGCGGTCTCCGGGATCTCCTCGTCCGGCCACTCCAGCACCAGGGTCACCGGCCCGCCGGACGGCACCGCTGACAGCAGGAGACGCACGGGGCGGTGGAAGCCGCTGCCCGGATCCACGCCGTACTCCCGCAGCACGACCGGCCGTTCGCCGTCGCCAGGCGCGGGCCACGGTTCGCCGTCGGACGGGGACACCCGGCGGCCGTCCGCCAGCCGCAGGCCCACCCGCAGCGCCCCCGCGCCGGGCCGGGCGTACCAGGAGTCCCCGTACACCTCATCCGCCCGCCTCCGGCGCCAGAAGACGGCCAGGCACAGGGCGACCTCCTCCGGCCACACCTCCCAGCCCGTGAACATCACACGCACCCGCGGCCCCTCGGCCACGCACGCCACCCGGGGGAGCACCGTCGGCAGGTACCAGTCGGACGGCGGCCCGTCGTCCCCGTACCGCGACCCCGGCGGCCCCAGGTCGACGAACGCGGGCCGCTCCGGCTCCGGTTCGCCGGGCGGCACCGGACCGTCGAAGAAACCCATGGCTGTCCTCCCCGCACCCGCCCTCACGGGTACTCGCACGAACGATGGTGACAGAGGGGTCTGACAACGCCGCTCGAAGCGCCTCCCCACCGCCGGGCGGCATCAGGAACCCTGCCGGGAAAGCGTGTTCCGCCGGAACGGCGGCCCCGGCCCCGCACGCCGCGCGGACGGTGTGCACGCCGTCCGGACGCGCCCCCTCCCGGCTCCCCGCGCTACCCCCGGAACTCGACGGCCGCCACGTGTTCGCGCGTCGTCCGGTCCAGCAGCACCACCGAGGCCGCCTCCGGGACCGGGCTTCCGGCGCGCTCCCCGGCGTCCGACGCGGCCAGCGCGTCCAACAGCCGCCGCAGCCCCCGCCGGTGCCGGTCGAAGACCCGCGGCCGGGCCCACCGGCCGCGCGCCTCCTGCCCGGCGAGGGCGTCGGCCGGCCCGACGTCCAGGAGCACCACGTGCAGTTCCCGGCCCCGACGGCCCGCCTCCCGGGCGAGCAGCCGCCGCAGCCACGCCCGGCTGCCGCAGTCGTGCACCAGGAGCGGGCCTCCCGTCCGGACCGCGGCCCACAGCCGGCGGGCGTACACCAGGCGCGCCCACGGCCGGTACACCGCGTAGGGGAGGAACGCCGGCATCACCGCCGCGCAGTCCTCGTGGGCGTCCCTCGGGTCGACGACGGTCGCGGCCCGCGACCACCGGCGGATCAGCGTGCTCTTGCCGCTTCCGGGCAGCCCGGACACGACCAGCACGGCGCCGGCGGGGTAGGTCAGGAGTGCCGGGGCCCGCGTCGGCCCCCGCAGGTCCACCAGGCCCCTGGGGCGCGGGGCCGGGCCGCCGGGCGGCACCTCCCGCACGGCGGTCGCGGCCGGCCCGCGTATGTCGTCCACTGCTCCACGGTCCCTTCGGTGACGAGCTCTGGCGCCCGGCTTGCGTACCGCCGCAGCCTCGCACAAGACGCCGGGGGAGCGCGGACGGTTGCGGACCGCTCCCGCGCGGCCGCGCGCCGCGGCCCGGACGTGACCCGGGCGACGGACGGGTCGTTGGGCGACTGTGATCGACGACATGCCCCGGGGCGGCCCCGGCGCCGCGTGGTGGGACCGGCTGTACGAGACGGACCGCCCCGAGTACCTCGACCGCGCCGACGCGGGGGACCGGCGCCGCCGGGTGCTCCGGGGGCTGGCCCGGGTGGAACGGCTGACCCTGGCCCACCGGACGTTCGGCGGGCCGGTCCTGGACGGGCTGCGGGACGTACCCCGACCGCGCCTCCTCGAACTCGGCGCCGGGGACGGCGGACTCGCCCGCTGGGTCCTCGACCGGCACCCGGCCGTCCGGGCCACCGTCAGCGACATCGCGCCGGACGTCGTCGAGGCGCTGCGGGCCGGCCCGCTCGGCCGCCACGCGCGGGCCACCGTCGAACGGCTCGACGCCACCGCGATCGACGCGCCCGACGGCTCCTACGACATGGCCGTGTTCACCCAGGCCCTCCACCACCTGCCGCCCCGCGGCGCGGCGGCCGTGCTGCGCGAGGGCACCCGCGTCGCACGGCGGCTGCTGATCATCGACGTGTGGCGCCACCCCGTGTGCCTGGCGGTCGTCCCTCTGAGCCTGCTCTGCGGCGGTCCCGCCACGGCCCACGACGGGGTCATCAGCCTGCGCAAGGCGTACAGTCCGGCGGCGCTGCGGCACTTGGCGGCCGGCTGCGGCGCGCCCGTCGCCCTGCGCACGCGGTTCCTGCCGCCCGCCTACCTGGCGGCCGTGGCCGTGAGACGCGCCTGAGGCGGACGTCTCCTACGGCCGCCGCGGGTCGTCGCCCTCGCGCGCCGCGTTCTCGGTGTGGCGGAAGACCTTGTCGAGCAGCTCGTGCAGCCGTTCCCGCTCCCGGCCGGTCAGCGGCGCGAGGAGCTCGTCCTGGACGGCGAGCGCGTCGTCGGTCAGCCGGGCGAGTTCCGCCGTCCCGGCGGGGGTCAGGGCCACGGAGTGCCGGCGGCGGTCGCGGGGATCGCGGGTCCGCTCGACGTGGCCCAGGGCCGTCAGGTCGTCCAGCACCTTGGTCATGTCGCTGGGGTCGATCGTCAGGCGTCCGGCGAGTTCGCGCTGGGCCTGCGGGCCGAAGTCGGCGAGGGCGGCCAGCACGGCCATGTGCCACATCCGCAGGTCCCGGCCGGCCAGCCTGGCCGCGGTCCGGCCGCGGGCGTTCCTGCCGACCCGGGAGAGCAGATAGGTCGTCAGGCCGGTGAGAGTGGGGGGTGTCTCGGTCACCGGAATATTGTAGGTTGCTACCCATCATTGGGACGCACCTACTATTACTCGCACGCACGACGGAGAGGTGCCATGGACGCGCTGCACCCCCGGCTGCTCGTCGGCCGGTTCCCCGAGACCTTCCGCTTCTACGCCGCGGTCCTGCCCGAACTCACGGGCGCCCGCCTGGTCCGGGGTACGGAGGACGGGCCCTACGCCCACTGGGACGTCGCGGGCCAAGGCCTGCTGTCGCTGCTCGACCGGCGGGCCATGGCCGATGCCACCGGCGCCCCGTCGGACACCGCCACGCCGTCCGACCGGACGATGCTCGTCGGCCGCGTCCGGGACGTCGACGCCGGGTACGCCCTCTGTCTGCGGCACGGCGCCACGGAGGCCGCGGCCCCCGCCGACCGGCCCGAGTGGGGACCGACCCTGCGGACGGCGCACGTCCGCGATCCCGAGGGCAACCTCGTCGAGCTCCAGTCGTACGACGGCTGACCGGCTCCGGCCCGGCGGCCGTCAGGAGCCGGAGTTCCGGATCTCCACACAGGTCTTGCCGAGCGACCGCTGCTTGGCCCCGACGTGCTCCCAGCCCTCGGCGCAGATCTTGGTGTGCTCCGCCACTCCCCGGCCCCAGGCCACCGTGTACCGCAGGCCCTGGTGCCAGTGCTGGAGGGCGCTGGTGTTGTCCACGCCCCCGCCGTACAGCCGGTAGTGGCCGTAGAACGCCGCACCGGGCGGCGGCGTGACCGTCGCCCGCGCCACGTAGAGACCGGCCCCCTCCACGGCCAGACAGGTCTGCCCCGCACAGCTCCCGCCGCCCGCCGAGGCCGGCGGCGTCACGGCGGCGCAGAGCGCCAGGGTGCCCACCGCGGCCGCGGCCGCGCGCGCGGCCCACCGCGTTCTCGCCACGACCCGCTTCACCGTTCCCGCAACGACGCGCTTCATCCGTCCCGCTCCTCCCATCGGTGCACCGCCTCGCCGGCGCGGCGCCGCGCGGTGGTGCGACGGCGCCCGCTCACGCTCGCCGTTCCGAGCGGCCCCGCGCAATCGAACTCCGCGAGGTTCACCCGCACGACGGGCGGTCAGGGCGACGGGATCCGGGAGAGCAGGCACCGCGTCGTGGTGCCGCCCGGGCCCGTGTGGGTGCGGACCAGGTCGCTCAGCGTGTGGACGAGCAGCAGGCCCCGGCCGCCCGGCCGGTCCGGCGCGGGCGGCCGGCGGCCCGCCAGCGGATCCTTGACGTACCCGCGGTCCTGCACCTCCCACACCACGTCACCGCCCTCGCTCCAGATCCGCACCGTGCCCGCCCCGCCCCCGTGCACCACGCTGTTGGTGGTCAGCTCGGCGACGGCGAGCGCCAGGTCGTCCCGCCGCTCCTCCGGCAGCCCCAGGGCCATGGCCCGCTCCACCACGACGCGGCGCGCGTCGGGCAGCAGCTCGTCGTCGAAGCGGAAGGAGAGGACGCCCCCGTCGGGCGGCGGTGGCAGCGGCTGGTTGTAGGCGGCGATGATGTGGTCCGGCGCGTACGAGCCGCTGGGACCGTTGCGGTCGCCGTCGATGATCACCGGATGGGTCGCGTAGGCGTCGGCCACCGCCCGGGGATCCAGCCGTGAGGTGTCGTACGGGCAGACGATGGTGACCCTGCGGCCCGCGAACGCGTGGTTGATGAGGGCCTCGTGCTGGACGCACGCCGGGTACTCCGCGGCCGAGCGGCCCGCCCACACCGGCTCGCCGACGATGCGGACATGCCGGTCGGGATGGGCGTCGGCGAAGGCCCGCAGCACCCGCGGAATGATCCGCCCCGGATTGCGGCCCGCCTCCTCCATGTCGACGAACCGGATCCCGGCCCCGTCCGCCCCCAGCGCGTCCCGCAGCAGCTCCAGCCGGACACGGGGAACGGCGATCGCCACCGGGTCGCCGTCCGCCAGCCCTTCGCGGACGAACGCCGTGAGCGCGGCGACGTACTCTCCCCCGTCCCGGTAGAACAACGCCGGGTGGACGAACGGCCCGGCCACGGCCGTCGTGTCGTTCACAGCGTCACCTCGATCACTGACGGGTCGGGAGCACGCGTCCGTCGCGCGTGCGCTCACCTTCCCCGCGCGGCGCGCGGGGGCGCACGGTGGACGCGGAACGCCCCGTCCCGCCGGGAGCCCCGTCACCGTACTAGGAAGAGGTACCCACACGGCGCCTTCCCGTCCCCCGGCGGAGCCCACGCCTGTCCCCCTCGCTCGTACCACCCCACACTCCGTACTCCTGGCGGGTCTCCAGGGCCCATCGCAGACACTCTTCCCGCACCGGGCAGCGCGCGCAGACCGATTTGGCCCCTTCCGCCTGCGCCAGCGCCGGCGCTCCCGTGCCGATGGGGAAGAACAGGTCGGGGTCCTCTTCCGTACAGGCGGCGTACTGTCGCCAGTCCACGTCGGTACCTCCGTTCCGGGTGTTCCGGGATCGTTCCTCTCCCCACGCCTCGCCCGGAAGTCCGGAAATAACCCTGGAAGAAAACCTTCGGACGTGCTCGCTCGCGCACGACGGCGCCCCTCGGCGGCCGGACGGCCGGGAGGGGCGGGTCGTGCGCGGTGGAACAGGCCGCCGGAGGGCGGGAATCACTGCTGGGCGAGCATCTTCTTGCGGAGCCGGCTGAGCGTGCGGCTGAGCAGCCGGGAGACGTGCATCTGGGAAATACCGAGCTCCGCGCCGATCTGCGACTGGGTCATCTCCTGGCCGAAGCGCAGTTCCAGCATCAGGCGTTCGCGCTCGTCGAGTTCCTTCAGGAGCGGCTTGAGGACGTGCAGCGCCTCCACCTTCTCCAGGTTGTCGTCCACGGTGCCGATCCGCTCCGACCACGAGCGCGAGGAGTCGTGCCCCCGCGGCCCGGGCTCGGCGGGGGTGTCGATGGAGTGGGCGGAGTAGCCGTTGCTGGCGACCTGGGCCTCGATGACCTCGTCCTCGGAGAGGTCCAGCACCTCGGCCAGCTCCTTGACCGTGGGGGAGCGGCCGAGCCGGCCGGAGAGCTCCTCCGTCGCCTTGACGAGCTCCACCCGGAGCTCCTGGAGCCGGCGGGGCACATGGACGGCCCAGCTCGTGTCACGGAAGAAGCGCTTGATCTCGCCGGTGATGTAAGGGATGGCGAGGGTGGTGAACTCGACCTCACGGGTCAGATCGAACCGGTCGATCGCCTTGATCAGACCGATGGTGCCCACCTGGACGATGTCCTCCATCTGGTCCGCCCGGCCGCGGAAGCGGCCCGCGACGTAACGCACCAGGGAGAGGTTCATCTCGATGAGGGTGTTCCGGACGTACTGGTACTCGTGCGTACCCTCCTCCAGAACCGACAGCCGGTCCAGGAAGAGCTTGTTCAAAGCCCGGGCGTCGCGCGGGTCGATACCGCCCGCGTCCTCCACCTGCGGCAGATCCACACCGAGAGGCTCACCCGCCGCAGTGCTGCTCCGCGCGGCTCCGGCCGTCTGCGTCACGCTCATGCTGGTCACGTGCGCCCTCCTTCAACTGTGCTTGTCAGTTCGGCTCCTGCCCCGGGTTCGCCGGGGCATGCATGTCGGCACGCCGAATTTCGGCCGGACTCCTTCCGGATTCCGGCCGGACAGCACCGAGGCCCGGCGGGGACCAGGTCCCGCCGGGCCCGGAGGAGACGGGGCCGTGGTGTCAGAACGTCACCATCGGTACCAGCGGCTGCGGCCGCCACCGGAGTCGACGGAGCGCACCAGGAAGCCCAGCAGCCAGATGACGAGCACCGCCACCGCGACCCACCACAGAATCTTGACGGCGAATCCGGCGCCGAAAAGGATCAGAGCGAGGAGCAGAACGAGAAGAAGGGGAACCATGGAAATCAACCTCCGACGTGTCGTCTTCCCAGTGCTTTCGCTTTTATCCGGGCTTCCTTTCTTCATGCCGACTCGTTGCGGATTCGACACCGAACTCGTCCTCCCACCTGCCTCTTCGGCACTTCGGTGAGCGACGGGTTTGGAGGGAGCCGGCCGGGGCAGCCGCCGGTTGAAATCATCGACGGCACGAAGGAGATATCGAGATGAGCGCCCAGGAAAAGGCCAAGGCGAAGGCGGAGCAGGCCAAGGGCAAGGTCAAGGAAAGCGCCGGCCGGGCCGTCGGCAACGAGCGCAAGGAGGCCGAGGGCCGGGCCGACCAGGCCAAGGGCGACCTGCGGGGTGCCAAGGAGAAGGCGAAGGACGCCCTCCACGACTGACCGCTTCCCATGGAAGGCCCCGAGGGGGCCGCGGCTCTCGGGCCGCGGCCCCCTCGCCGTGCGCCCGGAGCCGTGGACCCGGACGATGTCCCGTCCCGTTCCCGCCGGACGCACCGCGCCGGAGCCCTTTGTTCCGGGCTCCGGCGCGACGACTTCTCACAGTGGTTTCACACCCGGTCACACCTGGCCGCGCCACTGGCCCGTCTCCAGGCCGCGCGACTCGATGAACTCCTTGAACCGCTTCAGGTCCCCCTTGGCCTGCCGGCGGACGAACCCCAACTTGTCGCCGAGGGTGTCGACCATGCCCTCCGGAGTGTGGTCGAACTGGAGCATGACCTTGGTGCGAGCCGCGTCCAGCCGGTGGAAGGTGACGACGCCGGCCTGCCGGACGTCACCCTCGACCGTGGTCCACGCCACCCGCTCGTCGGGAATCTGCTCGGTGATCACGGCGTCGAACTCCCGCCGGACCCCGTCGGTCTTGGTCACCCAGTGCGTGAGCGTCGGCGAACGCTGCTCGACCCGCTCCACGCCCTCCATGAATTGGGGGAACTCCTCGAACTGCGTCCACTGGTTGTAGGCGGTGGTGACCGGAACGGCGACCTCGACGGATTCCTCGATCTGCGACATCTTGCCTCCTTGCGCCGCGTGTCCGTGCGGCGTCTCCGAGCGGAAAGACGGACACCTGGCGGATGCCCGGGAATCCGGCGGGCAGACCTGGCCCTTTCGGCGCGGGGAAGGGAACATTCACCGCCGGGGAATCACCCGTCCCGGCACCGGTGCCGGAAACGCCCCGCATCGCGCGCTCTTTTCCGCGCCCGCCCGCGCCCCGCAGAATGGGCGCCCGGCGGAGCGGACGACCGCCGGGGCGCGCCGGTTCGAGAGGAAACGGGCGCGAGCGGGAGAAGAAGGGGCGTCGGCGGATGAACTTCCCGAACGCGGATCATCCGGGCTTCGTCGCCTTGTCGGCCCGGCTGACCGGGCAGGACGAGGACGAGCTGCGGGCCTCCGGGCTCGTCCGTCTCTACCACGACACCACGCTGGAGCGGGTCGGCCGGGAGGCCGTCGGGCGGTTCCTCGACGACCTCGACGCGGCGGGCGGTGACCCGGACGCGCTGGCGGACCCGGAGTCGCGGGGGATCGCGCGGGGCATCGTGCACCTGTGGCGGACGGGCGTCTGGCCGCTCTGACCGCTCCGACCACTCCGACCGGGGAGCGGCCGGACGCCGACGGGCCCGGGAGGACGGAGCCGGGGTCAGTGGGTGGCGAGAGCCGGGTCGCTCACCCCGGACGCGCCCGTCTCGACGTGCCCGGCGAAGCGTCTGAGGAACGTGCCCAGCGCGCCGCCGTCCCGCGCCACCACCGAGACGTCGTACCAGCGCTTGCCCGCGCGCGTCCGCACCGTGTGGCGCACGGTCGCGCCCAGCCGCACGGTCAGGGTCTCGTCCGGGCCGCCGTAGGCGTCGCTCACGGTCAGATGGCAGTCGGCCGTGCCCTGGTGCGTCAGCGTGAGGTCGAGATCCCCGGTGGCCGCGTTGTGGCGGGCGGTGACCTCGGGGCCCGCGGTGCCGCCGGGCCCCCGGAAACTCCGCAGGTATCCGTTCGGGCCGTGCACCGTGAGGTCGTAGACGCCCTTGGAGTACGCCGTGTTCCAGGTGTCGGCGACGGTCTTCCCGGCCTCCGCGGTGTACGTCCACGGGCCGTCCGTGCGGTTGGCCGAGGTGACGAGGAACTGCGCCCCCGCCGCCTCGCCGCCGCTGAAGGTGAGGGTGAACCGGCCGGACCCCGGGGCGAGGGCACCGTCCGTGAACGGCGCGTAGCGCAGCGGCCGGGTCGGACGGGAGCCCGGCTCCTGGCGGGGGAGTACGCCGGTGGCGGGCGGCTTGGGGACGTAGTCGGGGTGACGCAGCCGGTCCGGGGGCTCGTAGCCGGCCGTGGAGGGCAGCGCGGCGGGCCGGGCGTCCGCCCGGCTGAAGTCGAAGGCCGAGGTGAGGTCACCGCAGACGGCCCGCCGCCACGGCGAGATATTGGGCTCGCGCACCCCGAAGCGGCGTTCCATGAACCGGATGACCGACGTGTGGTCGAACACCTCGGAGCACACGAAGCCGCCGGTGCTCCACGGCGAGACCACCAGCATGGGGACGCGCTGGCCCAGCCCGTAGGGGCCGGCCGTCCGGCCGCCGCCGCCCTTGTAGAGGTCGGGGCCGGGATCGGCGGTGGACAGGCCTTGGGCGGCGGACGCCGGCGGGTACGGCGGGACGACGTGGTCGAAGAAGCCGTCGTTCTCGTCGTAGGTGACGAACAGTGCCGTGCGGCTCCATACCTCCGGGTCGGAGGTGAGGGCGTCCAGCACCTGGGCGATGTACCAGGCGCCGTAGTTGGCGGGCCAGTTCGGGTGCTCGCTGTAGGCCTCCGGCGCGGCGATCCACGAGATCGACGGCAGCCGTCCGGCCTTCACGTCCGCCTTGAGGACGTCGAAGAGACCGTCGCCCTTCCGGACGTCCGTCCCGGTGCGGGCCTTCTCGTACAGCGGGTCGCCCGGCTTGGCGTCGCGGTAGGCGTTGAAGTAGAGGAGCGAGTTGTCGCCGTAGTTGCCGCGGTAGGCGTCACCGGTCCAGCCCCACTTGCCCTTGGCGTCGAGGCCGTCGCCGATGTCCTGGTAGATCTTCCACGAGATCCCGGCCTTCTCCAGCCGCTCCGGATAGGTGGTCCAGCCGTACCCCGCCTCCTCGTTCCCGAGGACCGGGCCGCCGCCCTTGCCGTCGTTGCCGGTGTACCCGCTCCACAGGTAGTAGCGGTTGGGGTCGGTCGAGCCGATGAACGAGCAGTGGTACGCGTCGCAGAGGGTGAACGCGTCGGCGAGGGCGTAGTGGAACGGTATGTCCTCGCGGGTCAGGTACGCCATGGTGGTCGCCGTCTTGGCCGGCACCCACTGGTCGTAGCGGCCCTTGTTGAACGCCCGCTGCCCGCCCGCCCAGTCGTGGTTGAGGTCCTGGAGGAACTGCATGCCCAGGTGGTCGGCCTCGGGCCGGAACGGCAGGACGTCCCGCCGCCCGTCCGACTGGTGCCAGACGGACTTCCCGCTGGGCAGCGTCACCGGCCGCGGGTCACCGAAGCCGCGGACCCCCCGCAGGGATCCGAAATAGTGATCGAAGGAACGGTTCTCCTGCATCAGGACGACGATGTGCTCGACGTCCTGGACGCTGCCGGTGCTCCGCCGGGCCGGAATGGCGGCGGCGCGGGCGATGCTGCCGGACAGCGCGGCGAACGCGGCGGTGCCGCCGGACAGCTGCAGGAACCGCCGGCGGTCGATCTCTCCCATGGGCAAGGTGACCTCTGAGGTGTGGGGGAACGGGAACGAAGCGCTCCAACGAAGCGCTCCCAGGACAGCGAGACGGGTGGAAGGGGCGGTGGCGTCACTGTGACGCCTGGAGGTACGCGAGGGGAACAGGGCACACGCGCCACGTTCCGGCCCTTCCCGCCGGCCGTCGGCGGCCGGATTCAGCCGACGTCCAGGACGTGCCGCAGCCCCTGCCGCCAGCGCTCCCGGTCCAGGGCGCGGGCGGCGGCGAACTCCGGCGCCTCATAACCCCGGAAGGTCCGGACCTCCGCCCGCGACCCTCCTCCCGGGCCGCCCGCCGCGGCCAGCACCGCCCCGGCCGCCCGGCGGCCGGCCTCGTTCGCCGTCTCCATCGAGGCGAAGTCGATATTGCTGTACGTCCGGACGTGGTCGGCGGCCAGGAACAGGTTCCCGACGGCGGTGGTGGCCTCGGGGCGCAGGTCCCACGAGCCCGCCGTGTTCATCAGGAACGGATCGTCGTCGCGCAGACCGTCATCCCCCTCGGTGATCGCCTCGTCCAGGTACCAGCCCTCCAGGAGGGCGTCGTCCAGCGGGGCGTGGTCGGCGAGGTGCGCCTTCATCTGCGCCCACACCTCGCGGGCGGCCTCGGCCCGGGTGCAGCGCCGGGCGGGCTTGCCGTAGAGGATGCCCGGCGTGTCCCAGTCGGAGATCACCACCGACAGCGACTCCCGCACCCGGCCGTTCCCCCAGGTGCGGTCGAAAGGCGCCGACCAGACGCGGGACTGGGCGATGGACGCCAGCTTCCAGGGGGAGTCCACGTGCAGGACGTGCCCGCGGACGCCGGGGGCCTGCTCGCGCAGGTAGTACTGGATGCCGCTGCACCAGGTGTGCCGCAGCCCCTCCATGGCCGCCAGCCGGGGATCGGCCGACCGGAGGGCGGTGTTCCAGAGCCGGCCGGCCCGGTCGGCGGGCACGGCGACCACGAACCAGTCGGCGTCGATCCGCTCCGTCGCGCCGCTCGCCGTCCGGGCCGTGGCCGAGGCGATCCGGCCGCCGCGCAGGTCGAGCCGCTCCACGGTGCGGCCGAAGGCGAAGCGCACGCCGAGCGAGCGCAGGTGCGCCGCCCAGGGGTCCAGCCACGCCTCGCTGGTCGGCGCGTCGAAGACGCGGTCGAAGGGTCCGCCGGCGTCACTGCCGCGGCCCGCCAGGTCGTAGAGGATGGACTCCATGCCCTGGCCACAGGTCCGGGTGCTGGCGACGGGCGCCCGGAGCGCCTGCAGGAGCTGCACCCCGCCGCCGAGGAACTTTTGGTAGTCCTCCGACATCCCGTCCGCCCGGATGAAGTCCCACCAGCGCACGTACTCCCACTGACCGAACCGGCGTTCCGTACAGCTCGTCAGGAGCATCACCGCCTGCTTGGCGAAGAACAGCGCCTCCCACGGCGGCACGCGGGTGCCTTCCCGGAGCAGACCGGCGAGCGACGCGATCAGCAGGTTCGCGTCGGCGAGCGAGGGCGGGGCCCACCGGTCCACGGGGACGGGGAAGTCCGGCCGGCCCGGCACGCGGGCGAAGTCGATCCACCGCACGGGGGTGAGGCGGGAGTGGACGCTCTTCCCGCCGGGCAGCGGGATGCGGCGGAGGGTGTCGGGGAGGTTGTGGTAGAAGCCGAACACCCCGCGGTGCCCGTGCTCGCCGGGCAGATCGCGCCGGCCCCCGGTGCCGCTGTGCGGGACGTACAGGGAACGGGCCTTGCCGCCGGGGACCGGGCGCCGCTCGTACACGGTGACCGCGAAACCGCGTTCCGCGAGCTCGTGGGCGGCGGTGAGACCGCCGACCCCCGCGCCGATCACCGCCACGCGGCGGCCGTCGGACGACCGGGAGGCCGGCCGGGCCGTAGGACGCGCGGCCCGCGCGGCCACCGGCGTGAGACCGGCCGCGGCGCCCGCCGCCGCCCCGAGCAGCAGGGCGCGGCGCCGGGGGACAGCGGACGGTTCGGCGGCTTCGGACATGGCACGCACCTTCCTCCGGACCCCGGGGCCGGACCGGCCCCGGGCGCTCACGGCGGACGTTACGGGCCGGGCCCGCGCCGGGCGCGGAAAACGCCTCCGGATCCGTCGAACGGGTTGCGGCACCCCTCGCGGGTGCCGTCCCGTCCGGTGGTGCGACCGTGCGATGATCGGCCGATGAGGAAGCGGGAACGGGCGTGCGAGCGCTGTGGGCGGCTGGGCCGGAGGCGGCGGCGAGTGTGCCGGACGTGCCGGTCGGGGCGGTTCGACGCGGTGGACAACACCGCCGAACTCGCCGACACCGCGGCGGAGGTGGGGGCGCTCCGGGCGGTGGCACGCGGCCTGGGCGCCTTGGTGAGGGCGATTCTCGACTGAGCCGCCGCGGCGGGGCCGTTTCACCGGTCGCGCCCCGCCGGTGGCGCTTGCCGGTCCCGGTCAGCGGATGGGCTTGAACGAGAAGTACGTGTGGGACGGGTCGTTCCAGGAGAAGCCGGGGGAGACGAGCGCGGCCGCGCTGCCCACGCAGCCGCTGCTCGGCCAGAGGTGCACGGTGCGGTTGGTCCTGTTGGTGCCCCGGACCGCGCTGGCCGACGACGTGTTGTAGCAGACGCCGATCTCCGGGCTGAGTTCGATACCGCGCCGGCCCGCACTGTCGAACCACTCGAAGTAGCAGGTACCGCCGCCGGGCGGCGGGCAGGCGGGCTCCAGGGGCACCCGGCTCCGGTCACCGGCGGCCCAGCAGCGATCCCAGCGGCCCCAGGTCCAGGTCGAGTTCCTCGGGGTCCAGCCCGTACTGCCGGCAGAGCCCGTCCATGCGGTCGGCGAGGAGCATCAGGGTCATGCCGATCCGCTCCTCCTGGTCCTCCGAGAGGTCACCCTGCTCGACGCGGCGCAGCGCCTGGCGTTCCATCAGCTCCCGGAGGAGCTCCAGGATGGTCAGGATCAGCTTCATCAGGTCGCGCTCGACGGTGTCCCGGTCCAGCTCCACGCGACGGTTCACACCGGTCATGGCTCCCTCACTCCCGCGTCGCTCCCGCACCACTCCTCCGACGGTTCCGTCGGCCCGGCCGTCACTTCCGCGTCGCCCCGGCAGTCCTCCCAGGGCGAGGGCACCCGGGCGTCCACGGAGCTGATCAGGGCCCGCAGGTCGATCCGGACGAGGTCGACGTCGGCGATCCGCAGGGTGATGTCGCCGGTGAGCACCACGCCGCCGGCGAGCAGCCGGTCGAGGAGGTCCACCAGGGACAACCGCTGCGTCGGAAGGCCGTCGCCGGTCACGGTGCCTCCGGGACGCAGGGGTCGTGGGTGACGAAGGAGTAGGGCGCCCACGGTCCCGTCAGCCGGATCCGGAACCCGTCGGGGGCCCGGTCCCGCAGGTCGTCGAGCGTCTTCGTGAACTCCTCCGAGCGGCCCCTCGGCACCAGATAGGCGGCATTGAGGAGGTTGCGGCCAGGGTGCCCGGAGAGGGGGGAATTCTGCGGCGGGTACAGCCGGACGGCCTCCGCCAGGGCGCCGAGCGTCTCGTGCACCGCGTCCGCCGCCCGGTCCTCCTCCCGCGCGCCGACCTCGCGGGCCCGGCGCTCGGCGCCGCGCAGCCGCAGGTAGTCACGGCCGGACGGGGGCTTCGACGCCTCCCGCGGCCGCGGAGACGGCGGCGGGGCGGGCGCCGCGTACACGGTGACCCCCCATTCCACCCGCCCCTCCAGCCGGTCGAGGGCGGTGCCGAAGGCCTCCCGGCCCGCCGTCAGCATGCGCCGCAGCCCGTCCTCGTCGCGGTAGACCGTCGCCAGCCGCAAGGGCAGCGCGCAGGGGAACAGCGAGACGGCGGCGTCGACCACCCGCTGGTGGCCGCGGGCCACCCGCTCCAGCCACGCCAGGTCCTCCAGCCGCTCGCGCAGCGCCCCCTCCTCGAACTCCGCCGCGGGCACCCGGCCCACCAGGGCCGCGAACCCCTCGTGGCACACCTCGCGCACCGGCTCGCCCGCCACACCCGTCACCGTGTCGGGTACGTCCCGGCCAGGCCCGGTGTCCCGGGCGACCGCGTAGGCGTACAGCAGCTCCCGCTCCCGGTCCTGCTCGGTCACCGCTCCTCACCTCCCCTTTCGTTCGCCTGCCGGTCCCGGGTGTCCGCCGCCTCCCGGGCCGGCAGGGCCGGCCGTTCCTCCTCCAGCGCGGCGATGCGCGCCCGCAAGCGCTCGTTCTCCTCGCGCAATTCGCGGCTGCGCGCACCGGAGGAGAGTGAGGGATCGCTCTCCCACCAGTCGATGCCCATCTCCTTCGCCCGGTCGACGGAGGCGACGACCAGCCGCAGTTTGATCGTCAGCAGTTCGATGTCGAGCAGATTGATGCGGATGTCGCCCGCGATCACCACGCCCTTGTCGAGCACCCGTTCAAGGATGTCGGCGAGGTTCGCCCCCGAACCCTCCGCGGGGGAGCGGGCGTCGGGCAGGCGGCTCGGGAAACTCATGGCTCTCGGGGCTCCTCTGCGTCGGTTCTCCGTGTCATCGGCGTCATCGGCGTCATCCGCGTCGTCCCTCGGGGCCTTTCCTGGGCCGGTCCCTCCCGGCGCTCGGCGTCGTCGCACGACCGGCCGGGCGCGCGGTTCCGCGGGGGACCGGAGGCGGTTCCGCGGGGACCGGAGGGCGTCAGCCCGGCGCCGCCGGCGAGCGCCGCCGGGCCTCCTCCAGCCGGTCCAGCAACTCGTCCTCCAGCCGGTCGAACTCCTCTTCGTCCAGCCGGCCGGCCTCCAGCTCCTGCTCCAGCGAACGGAGTTCGCCCTGGATGACGGCCGGGTCGTAGTACAGCCGCTCGGCCTCGGCGAGGACCCGGCGGAGGACCCAGCCGACGAACATCACGAGTCGACGAAGCTGTACGGCGGCAGCGGGCCGTTCACCTTCAGGTCGAGCTGCGGATGCGCCCGGCGCAGCCGGTCGGCGGTGGTCAGCAGCCGCTCGGCGGCCGACTCGGCCACCAGGAAGGACAGGTTGAGGAACCAGCCGCCGCTCTCCGGCCCCGGCCGGCACCCCTCCGCCAGCGGCTCCAGGGTGTCGCGCACCAGCTCGGCGTCCCACGCCTCCCGGGAACGGACCGCCTCGGCCACCTTCTCGCCGAACCGCAGCCGGTCCTCGTACGAGCCGCCGCCCGCCTTCCGGTTGGCCTCGGCCAGCGCCCGCAGGTCGGCGTTCTCGGCGAGGACGAGGTGGAGCACCACGTCCTCGTGGTGCACGGCCTTGACGTTGTACTCCACACGGTCGGACAGCTGCTCCAGCTTGGACCGGTAGTGCTCGGCGTGCTCCGACAGCACCCGGACCACGTCGTCGTCGCTCTCGCAGACGCTGCCGAACCGCATCGGCAGGACCGAGGACTTGCGGCCGGCCTCGGACAGCACCTGCTGGTGGGCCAACAGGTCGCGCCGCTTGGGCCGGAGCTCCTCCGGGCAGTCGCTGACCACCGCCGCCAGCCCGGCCTCCGTCACCAGGCGTACCTGGCGCGGTGGCTGGCCGATGCCCGTGAGCCCCTCGGGCAGCTGGGCGCGGTCGCCGCTGGTGATGCCGTAGACGTAGGTGCTCACTCGCTCTCCTCCTTCTTGCTCCGCGAGGAGCTCCGGCGGCTCCCACTCGACTCGCCGTCCCCGCGGGCCTGCTGGAAGGCGTCGGTGATGGACTGGGCGGCGCCCGAGAGCACGCCCTTGCTCTTGCCGCGGGCGCCGCTCTCGGTGACCTCGCCCACCAGGTCCGGCAGCCCGGCGCTCCGGTGCGGGCCGGCCTCCAGGTCGAGGCGGTTACAGGCCTCGGCGAACCGCAGGTACGTGTCCACGCTGGCGACGACGACACGTACGTCGATCTTCAGGATCTCGATGCCGACCAGGGAGACGCGGACGAACGCGTCGATGACCAGGCCGCGGTCGAGAACGAGCTCCAGGACGTCGTACAGACCACTGGTGCCGCCGGCACCACCGGACTGCTGCGTCGGGACAACACTCATGTCGGGAACTTCCTCTCGTGGCCGACGGGCCGGCGGCAGCGGGGGATTCCGCCCGCCGGCGTTCTGCGTCCGTCAGGAGTCGGTCCGCCCGCGTTCGTAACGCCGCGCTCGGCGGTAGCCGGTGAGGTTGCCCTCGGGGTCGAGGGTCACCAGGTAGAGCCCCATCACGCTCATCGTCTCGGGAACGCGGGGGATCTCCTCCACCTCGATCTCCACCGTCCAGCCTTCGGGGGTCCGCTCGAAGCCGGACACCCCCTCGGGCCGCAGCCCCGCCAGTTCGGCGAGCTGGTCGCGGGCCGACCGCAGGATGTGGGGCACCGGGACGGTGACGGATTCGCCGTCTTTCGTGTCGGATTTCTCGTCGGATTTGTCGTCGTTCTTGTCGTCAGGGTTGTCTTCGGGCTTCTCGTCGGGCTTCTTGCCGGATGTGCCGTCGGATCGGGACTTGGCTGTCATCTGCGGACCTCTGGGTCGCCTTCACTGACCTCGCCAGTGCGCGTACCGCGTGAAGCCCTGGCCAAACCCCCTTGCCTTGCCGGTCGGTTGTCCATCGGGTCGTCGGCGGGAAGGCCGGTCGTAGGCCGTTCGCCCTCGGCCGCGGGCCGTACTGCCGCATGGATCCCGGGACGGAAGTGACGGAAGTTGCTCCTGTGGAACAGTGTGGCCATGACACACATCTGGCCCGAGCATCTCGCCGTGGGCGCCGTACGGTTCGCCCGGCCCACGGCCCACTACGACGACGTACTGACCTTCTACGCGGACGACCTCGGCCTCCCGGTCCTCGCCCGGTGGCGCGACCACGACGGCTACGACGGCGTCGTTCTCGGCCTGCCCGGCACCCCCGTCCATATGGAGATCACCCAGCACGGCACGCCGCCGCGCGTCCCCGCGCCGCACCCGGAGAACCAGCTGGTGCTGTACCTGCGCGGCCCCGAGGCCCGGGACGCCGCCGTGCGCCGGCTGGAGGAGCGCGGCCACCGGCCGGTGGCCCCGGCCAACCCCTACTGGTCCCGGCACGGCGCCGTGCTGTTCGAGGACCCCGACGGCTGGCTCGTCGTGCTGGCCCCCTGGGTGTTCGGCACCGACCCGCAGCCGGGAGGCGGACGGGACGGGACGCTGTGAGCGGTCGGCCGACCTGACGCGATCGGACTTGGCCGGGCATCGACCGGACGGCCCACGGCCACCGGAAGGGGCCCGGCCCCCGGACGGTACGACGCGGGCCGGCGGAGGACGCTAGGGCGCCTCCTCCAGCGCCCGCGCTGCCGCCGCGCCGAGCCGGGCGAGGGAACGGCGGTCGGAGGCGGGCAGGGTGGCGCAGTGCTCGGCCACGACGTCGGCGAACCTCTCGCTCAGCCGCCGGACGGTCGCCCGCCCTTCGTCGGTCAGGGCGGCGCGGCTGACCCTGCGGTCGGCCGGGTCGGGGTCGCGGCGTACGAGGCCGCGCCGCTCCAGGCGGTCGATCAGCCCGGTGACGTTCGTCTTGTCGCAGCCGAGCAGCCGGGCGAGTTCACCGAAGGAAGGCGTCGAGCGCTCCAACCGGCAGAGCGTCTCCGCCTGCTGGAGGGTGAGGCCCGCCTCGCGGGCGACCGCGCCGTAGCGCAGGGCGACCTGCCGGTGGAGCACGGCGAGCGTGCGGGCGAGGTCGTGGTCTTCGGTGCCGGGCCGCATGCCCTGATCGTAGCCGCCGGGCAGTCCATGGTTGACACTCTCGACCAATCAGTCGACAGTATCGACTATCTGCTCAGTCGACTTTCAGGGGAATCGCATGGACCGTCGTGTCGCCGTCGTCACCGGAGCCTCACGCGGCATCGGCAGGGCCGTCTCCGAGCGGCTCGGCACGGACGGCGCCGACGTCGTCGTCAACTACCGCTCCGACGAGGCCGCCGCGGCGGAGACCGTCGCCTCCGTCGAGGCGGCCGGCGGCCGGGCCACGGCCGTGCGGGCCGACGCCGCGGAACCCGCCGAGCTACGGCGCCTGTTCGACACCGCCGAGCGGCTCTACGGCGGCCTGGACATCGTGGTGTGCAATGTCGGCGTGGCCCGGTTCTCCCCTGTGGCCGAGACGGCCGACGACGACTTCGACCTGATGTTCCGTACCAATACGCGCGCCACTTTCCTCGCCCTGCGGGAGGCGGCGGCCCGGATCCGCGACGGCGGCCGCATCGTCGTCGTCTCCAGCGGTACGGTCGTCACGCGGCGCCCCGGGGCGGGCGTGTACGCGGCGTCCAAGGCCGCCGGGGACGCGCTCGTCCGCGCCCTGGCCCATGAGCTGGGGCCGCGCCGCGTCACCGTCAACAGCGTGCTGCCCGGGGCCACGGACACCGACGCCCTCGCCGCCCACCTCCCGCCGCGGGCCCGGGAGGAACTGGCGGGCCGCATCCCCCTCGGCCGGCTCGGCCGCCCCGACGACATCGCGGACGTGGTCGGCTTCCTGGCCTCGGACGCGGCGCGATGGGTGACGGGACAGGCGATACGGGCGGGGGGCGGAATGTTCTGAGCGGCCCCGGCGGGCCTCGCGGATGCCCGGGAAGGAGCGTATGGCGCGATGGCCGGGCCCGACCCCGGCCCCCGGCACGCCCCTTCAGCCCCCGCTGATCCCGGCCGACCCCGCCGGGTCCGGGACCCCGGCCGCCGGGCGGTTGCCGATGCCCCGGTAGCGGAGCGGCAGCCGGGCCAGCTGCCAGGGACGCAGACAGTTCTTGCCGTCCACCACGACACGGGGGCGGGCCAGGCGCGCCCCGAGGTCCGTCCAGTCGGACTCGACGACCTCCGGCCACTCGGTCAGGATGACGGCGGCGTGCGCCTCGCGGACCGCCGCCCGCAGATCCGTGACGGGCTCGGTGCCGGGGAAGAGGGCCGCCAGCCCGTCCGGCCCGACCGCCGGGTCCCAGATCCGCACCCGCGCGGTCTCCCGGACCAGCGCGGGCACCAGCGTCAGGCTCGGCGCCGCCCGCATGTCGTCGCTCCACGGCTCGTACCGGGCACCGAGAACGGCGATCACCGAGCGGTGGAGGTCCTGGCCCAGCTCCCGGCGGAGGATCTCCAGGACGATGCCGGGCTGCGTGGCGTTCACCTCGATGACCGCGTCCAGCAGCGGGGTGCGCACGCCGAAGCCGGCGGCCCAACGGGCCAGCGCCAGCGTGTCCTTGGGCAGGCAGGAGTCCCCGAACCCCAGCCCCGGCTGGAGGAAGGCGTGCCCGATGCGCGGGTCGTAGCCGACCGCCTGCATCACGTCGTCCACGTCGAAACCCGGTGCCGAGCACAGCCGGGCGATCTCGTTGGCGAAGCTGATCTTCGCGGCGAGGAAGGTGTTGCTCGCGTACTTGGCCATCTCCGCGCTGGCCGGGGTGGTGACCACCCAGGGGCAGATCACCCCGTCGTACAGACTGCGGAGCAGCGGGAGCACCCGGCGGGACCAGACGCCGACGACCAGCCGGGAGGGGGCGGTCCAGTCCTCCATGGCGCTGCCCTGGTTGAGGAACTCCGGGTTGCTGGCGAACCGGTCGCGCAGGTCCGGCCGGGCCGCGAGCAGCCGGTCGCTCGTCCCGGGCGGGACCGTCGACTTCAGCACCACACAGGTCGGCGGGGTCAGCGCGGCCGCCTCGTCGACGGCGGCGGTCACCTGGCGGAGGTCCGCCGTACCGTCCGGCGCGGGTGGCGAGCCCACCGTGATGAGGACGGCGTCGAAGGGCCGCTCGGCGTGGGCCGGCGCCAGCGCGCCCGCGAAGGCGAGCCGGCCGGAGGCCAGCGCCAGGGACAGCTGGTCCTGGAGCCCCGGCTCGACGACCGGGGCCCTGCCCAGCGCCAGGGCCTCCAGCCGCTGCCGGTCCTGCTCGATCCCGGTGACCAGGTGCCCGGCCTGGGCGAGGGCCACGGCCCCGGTCACCCCGACGTACCCCTGGCCCACGACGGCTATGCGCATGACGACTCCCCGGTGCCGAACGGTGGTGCCCCCCGAAGAGCCGGGCGGTACGCCGCCCCGCACCGCTCCAGCGTGCGGGCTCCGGCCGCCGGGGGCGAACGGATGTGGCGAACGGGTGACGGCGGCGGCCATGGCCGGGCCCCGGGCGGCTCCCCGCGCCGGGCAAGGGCCGCTTCCCCGGACAAGGTCTCCTCCCGTCTCCCCGGCGCGCCCGGGCCGCTCTCTCCGGACCTCGGCCGTGCCCTTCGGGCACCGGCAGTCCCGCTCGGGCTCCGGCTGCCGGATCTGGGGGTCCGGGTGTCCTCTTCGGGGCTCGGGTGTTGACCTTGGCTGCGCGTCCGTTCCTTGCGGTGGTGGTCGTCCCTTCGGGTCAGTGTTCGCCTCTCTCCGGGGTGCCGGCTGTTCCTTCCCGGCCTCGGCTGTGTCCTTCGGGATCCGGTGGTGGGGTCCGGGGTCCGGGTGTCCTCTTCGGGGCCCGAGCGCTGACCTTGGCCCCGGGTCCGTTCCTTGCGGTGGCGGTTGTCCCGTCGGGTCAGCGTTCGCCTTCCTCCGGGTGCCGGCTGTTCCTTCCGGGCCTCGGCCGTGCCCTTCGGGTTCCGGCGGTCCCGCTCGGGCTCCGGCTGCCGGGCCCTGGGTCTGGGTGTCCTCTTCGGGGCCCGAGCGCTGACCTTGGCCCCGGGTCCGTTCTCTGCGGTGACGGTCGCCCCCTCCGGTCAGCGCTCGCCCTCTCCGAGGTCGGCTGTTCCTTCCGGAGCTCGGCAACCCTCGCGCCGCTTCCCCGGCTCGGCGAGGGAGGGCCGGTCGGAGCCGCGATCACGTGAGGGTGTCCGTGTGAGGGCGACCGGCCGTCGGGTCGCCCCGTACCGCGTGGCCGCGGCCGGCGCGGCGACAGGCCGGCGAGCCGCGCCGTGTGGTCGGAGGCTGTCGGCCGGCCGTGGAAGATTCCGGCCGCGTCCCGCGCGGTGACGGCCAGGGCGCCGCCGCGCCGGCGGCCGATCGGCGGCCCGGCGGGGGCCGTCGTGATCGTCGGGGCGATCGCCGGCAGCGGCCGAGGTGGATGTCCGGGCCGGGCAGCGGTTCCACCGCCGCGATGACGGCGGTGAGCGCCGGCGGAACGGCGAGCGGCGCGCGGCGGCGGCGAGTGCCTCCTGCCCGCACGCCGGTGCCAGGCTCCACCCGGCGCCGGGGAAAACGGGTGCCCGATGTCGGATCCCCTCACTATCGTGCCCCCATGAGCGTCCTGACCTTCGACCGCCACCGTGCCGAAATCATCGGGCAGGCCGGGCGGTTGCTCTCCCACACCGAGGGCGTGCCGCTGACGGCCCCCGTCCCGTCGTGCCCCGGCTGGACCCTGGCCCACCTCCTCCGTCATGTCACCGGCGCCCTCACCTGGGCCGGGACGGTCGTGGCGAGCCGCGCCGCCGAGCCCGTGCCCCACGACGTCGTCGACGACGTCGAACCCCGCCCCGGCGACGACCGGACCACCCTCAGCGCCGACCTCACCCGGGCCGCGGAACGGCTCGCCGAGGTCCTCGGCGAGGCCGGGCCCGACACGGCCGTGTGGTCCCCCGGCCCTGTCGCCACCACCGGCTTCTGGGCCCGCCGGATGGCCCACGAGACGGCCGTGCACCGCGCCGACGCGGCCCTGGCGGCCGGCGTGCGGTACGTCCTCGACGACGCGGTCGCCCTCGACGCGCTGGACGAGTGGACGGGTTTCGCGGCGCTCCCCGAGGCGTACGGGCCCCGCCCCGGCGCCCCGGCGCTGCTCGGCCCCGGCCGCACCCTCCGGTTCCGGGCCACCGGAATGGAGTCGGACCCACTGGGGGAGTGGCTGATCGACCTCACCGGCGACGCGCCCCTCCGGCGTCGCACCCCGGAACCGGCCGCGGTCACCGTCCGCGGCACGCCCGGCGACCTGCTGCTGGCCGTCTACCGGCGGCCCGTGCCGGAAGGCGCCGTCGAAGTCCTCGGAGACGCCGCCCTGTTCGACCTGTGGCGCACCCGCGCCGGATTCTGGCTGGAGGAATGACCGCCGTGTCCGACGCGCACGAGGCGCCCACCGCTCCGGAGGAAGGCGGCCCGCTCCACGACGTCCTGGTGGTCGGCGGGGCCGGCGTCGACACCGTCGTCCGCGTCCCCTCGCTCCCGCCGCCGGCCCGGGACTCCGTCGCCGTCCCCCCGATCCACGACTACGCGGGCCACACGGGCACCGGGGTGGCCCTCGGCTGCCACGCGCTCGGCCTGGCCACCCGGTTCGTCGACTTCGTCGGCGACGATCCGTACGGCGCCCTGGTCCGCTCCCGGCTCGCCGGCGCGGGCCTGGCCTTCACGCCCGTCGTCACGGCGGCCGGCACCCGGCGGAGCGTCAACCTCGTGGACGACACCGGCGCCCGGCTGTCGCTCTACGACGCCCGGCACCCCGACACCCTGCGGCTGCCCCGGGAGGTCTACCTCCCCCTGCTGCGCCGGAGCCGGCACGTCCACCTGTCCATCATGGACTTCGCCCGCCACCTGTACGACGACCTGGAGGCGTCGGGCCGGACGGTCTCCACCGACCTGCACGACTGGGACGGCGACAACCCGCACCACGTCGAGTTCGCCCTCCGTTCGGATGTGGTCTTCCTCAGCGCCGCGAACGTCCGGGGCCGGCTCGCGGAGGTGATGACGTCGACCGTCGCCCGGGGCCGGGCGTCCGTCGTCGTGGCCACCGCGGGTGCGGACGGCTGCCACCTGCTGACGCGCGGCGAACGGGCGCCGCGGCACTTCCCGGCCGTCCGCCCGGGCGGACCGGTCCTGGACGCCAGCGGCGCGGGCGACGCCTTCGCCGCCGCCTTCCTCTTCGGCCGGCTGGCGGACCGGCCGGTGGAGGAGTGCGTCCGGTACGGGCTCGTCGCCGGGGCCCACGCGTGCCTGAGCCCGGGCACACACGGATCGTTCCTCGACGCGGCGGCGCTGCGGCGCCGGGCGGAAGGGACGGAGGAGACGGGAGAGATGTAAGAGGTTGAAGGGGTCGACGGAGCGGAAGAGATCGGATGAACTTGGTCCGTCCGTAAGCCCGTTGGTCATACCCTCCGTCCATGCGATGGATGCGTTCCGCAGCCTTCCTCCTCGGCGCCGGCGCGGTGCTGCTCACCGGTGCGTGCTCCTCTTCCGGGGGCGGTGACGGCGCGCCGGACGCGACGGTGTCGCCCTCCACGCCGGCCGAGCTCTCCGGGACCGAGTTGCAGAACCGCTGGTGGGAATGGGCGGGTGTGGAGCCCCTGCACGTGGGGGACATGGGCCCGGTCGACGACCCGGACGGCCGGCTGTGCGACCGTGACCAGCCGGCCGACGTCTGGTTCCTGGCCGGCACCCACGACGGCCCGGCGAAACGTGCCTGCCGGGTGCCCACGGACGTCCCGATCGCGTTCCCGCTCGTCAGCCGGATCACCTCCCAGGGCGGCTGCGACGACCTCCTCGCCGTCGCGAAGGGCAGCGCCACCCTCGACGGCCGGGCGCTGGAACCCGTGCGCCTCAAGGGGACGCCGGTGACGGGGGTACCCGGCTCTCTGGCCTGCGGTCTCTGGGTCCGGGCCGGACGGCTGTCTTCGGGGACCCACTTCCTCCACTTCGAGGGCTCGGCGGGCTCCTTCTCCACCGCCGTGGACTACCGGCTGACGGCCGGGGCCCGCTGACGGCCCGCCGCCGGGCAACCCTGGCGGGCCGCACCGCGACCCCGCGGCGTATGCCCAACCGGACCGCGGGGGCGGCGGCGTCACCCGATGACCGAGGCGCGCAGGCGGTCGACGGCCCGCAGGACCTCGTCGCGGTTCCTCGCCCGCTTGATCCAGGCGGGCAGCCGGCCGATGTACGTCATCTTCGGCCCGTGCTCGTACCACGGGGGCCGCTCGCGCAGCGACGCGCTCACGAACCGCCGGAGCAGCTCCAGCTGTTCGAGGTTGTACGCCCACAGCCGGCCGTGCCGGGTCTCCGCGGCGAGCCAGAGGGGCTGGTGGAAGTACGGGTCGACGGCCTCGCGCCAGCGGTAACGGGCCGAGGCCGCGTCGGTCCACCGCACCAGACCGCAGGCTCGGCAGACCAGCCGCCGCCGCGCCGTCGCCGAGGCCCACGAAGCGTCGTCCGGCGCTTGGCCGACGGCCCCCGGGGCCGGGGCGACGCGGGCGATCCCCGCGCACTTCGGGCAGCGTACGAGGACCAGACCGCTGAACGCGTACTTGCCGAGCTGGGGGTCACGGAACCGGGACGGCGGGGACGGTGGAGCCATGCGGCCAGTATCCGGGCCGCCGCTCGCGGCCGGGCGACCGGGCCACCGCTCCCGCCCGGCCGCGAGCGGTGGCCCGGACCCGGTGGCCCGGACCCGGTGGCCCGGACCCGGTGGCCCGGACCCGGTGGCCCGGACCCGGTGGCCCGGACCCGGTGGC